>DASZGN010000186.1:0-8369 GCA_035938775.1 Trinickia sp. | reverse complement strand
GGTGGCGGTCGGCGGACGCGGCACGCTGATCGGGCCGATCATCGGCGCGTTCGCGGTGAACGGGGCGAAGAGCTTTTTCACCGCGAACTTCCCTGAATACTGGCTGTTCTTTCTCGGCCTGATCTTCGTGCTGGTGCCGTTGCTGCTGCCGAACGGCATCGTCGGACTAGTCGTAAGTGCAATCAAACGATATCGCCCACGGGGGAGTAAGTAAGCAATGGCAATCGACGACATACCCACGATCGCAGTCCGCGCGGACCGAGGGTTAAGCGGTCAAATGGCCACCAGTCACGTCGTGGTTCCCGACGAGATCGACGTCTCACATGGCACGATCCTGTATCTCGAGGATGTCACCGTCAGTTTTGACGGCTTTCGTGCGCTCAATGCGCTGACGATGTCGATCGACGACGGGGAACTGCGGTGCATTATCGGTCCAAACGGGGCAGGCAAGACCACGATGATGGACGTAATCACAGGCAAGACTCGACCCGACCGGGGCAAAGTATTCCTCGGGCAGACGATCGATCTCACGCGCCTGAATGAACCAAAAATCGCGCGTGCCGGGATTGGTCGCAAATTTCAGAAGCCGACTGTTTTCGAACAGCATCCTGTTTGGGAGAACCTCGAGCTGGCCATGAAAGCAGACAAGGGCTGGTGGACGTCGCTGCGCTCGCGGCTTGATCGTCGCGCGCAGGCCCGCATCGAGGAAACGCTTGGGATGATCCGGCTCGAAAGCGAGGCAAGGCGATGCGCGGGTGAGCTGTCGCACGGTCAAAAACAACGGCTCGAGATCGGCATGCTGCTCATGCAAGGCCCAGCATTGCTGTTACTTGACGAACCCGCAGCGGGTATGACCGACGACGAAACCATGCAACTCGCCGAGCTACTGAACCGCCTGCGGGGGACATGCTCAATGATGGTCGTCGAACACGACATGGAGTTCGTCGCCGCGCTTGCCGGCGACAGTGGCAAGGTCACTGTCATGGCGCAAGGCAGCGTGCTCGCGCATGGGACACTCGATCAGGTCAAGCGCAACGAAGTGGTCGTCGAATCCTATCTTGGTCGTTGATCGACGCCGCTCCAGAAAGGCTACGAAGGACTACTAAACATGCTAGAAGTGGAAGGCCTCAACCAGTACTACGGCGGCAGCCACATCCTGCGCAACGTGAATCTGAACGTGCCGGAAGGTAAGCTGACCGTGCTACTCGGCCGCAACGGTGTCGGCAAGACCACCCTCTTGCGTTGTCTCATGGGCGTGGTACAGGCGAAGAGCGGCGCTGTCGCCTGGCGCGGCGCGTCGCTAACGAGGCTACCCACCCACGCGCGTGTTGCACAAGGTCTCGCTTACGTGCCACAAGGGCGAGACATCTTTCCGCGTTTGACCGTCGAAGAAAACCTGCTCGTCGGCGCGGCAAGTCGCAAGGCACCGTCGAAGATCCCCGATCGCATCTACGAACTCTTTCCGGTGCTCAGGGACATGCGCGCGCGCCGCGGCGGTGATCTGTCAGGCGGCCAGCAGCAGCAACTCGCAATCGGTCGCGCGTTGATGAGCGAGCCCCAGTTGCTGATTCTCGATGAACCGACGGAAGGTATCCAGCCGTCGATCATTCAAGACATTGGCCGCACGCTGCGGCAGCTCGTGGAGGAGATGAACCTGACGGTGCTGCTTGTCGAGCAGTACTACGACTTTGCGAAAGCAATCGCGGATCGCTACTGGGTAATGAGTCGTGGTGAAATTGTCGCTGGAGGTGATGGGGCCGACATGGATCGCGATGGCGTGCGCGCGTTGATCGCCGTGTGAAGGCCCGGTTCCTCCGGCGCGCCCGCTTGACCTCGTCGCAAACGCAGGGGTGCCAACTAGACCCTAAGCAACCCCTTCTTCTCGATAAATGCCACCACGTTTTCGAGCCCGTCGAGCGCCTTCAGATTGCACATCACGAAGGGCCGCTCGCCGCGCATCTTCTTCGCATCGGATGCCATCACGTCGAGATTGGCGCCGACGAATGGCGCGAGATCGGTCTTGTTGATGACGAGCAAGTCCGACTTCGTGATCCCCGGGCCGCCCTTGCGCGGAATCTTCTCGCCACCGGCCACATCGATCACATAGATCGTCAGGTCCGACAGCTCGGGGCTGAACGTCGCCGCGAGATTGTCCCCGCCCGATTCGATAAAGACGATGTCCGCGTCGGGAAAGCGCGCGAGCATCCGGTCGACCGCTTCCAGGTTGATCGAGGCATCCTCGCGGATCGCCGTGTGCGGGCAGCCGCCCGTCTCCACGCCCATGATGCGCTCGGCGGGCAGGGCGCCCGCCGCCGTCAAGAGGCGCTGGTCTTCCTTCGTATAGATGTCGTTGGTGATCGCCACGAGGTCGTAGCGCTCGCGCATCGCCTTGCACAACATTTCGAGCAGCGTCGTCTTGCCGGAGCCGACCGGACCGCCGACGCCGACGCGCAGCGGCGGCATTTTCTTGGTGCGAACGGATGGGTTCATGATCGAATGGCTTGTCAAGGATTCTCAAGAACGGAAAAGCCGCGAGTATTGCGACTCGTGACGCGCCGACAGGATGCCGAGCTGCGGCGCGAATGTGTTGATGTCTTCGGGCCGCGTGTCGAGTGCGTGTGCGACCGCCGAGTCGATCACATCGCGCAGCGCGACGACAATCCGCTGCCCGGCCAGTTGCCCGAGCGGCACCGCCTTGAGCGCCGCCGCGACCTGGTTCTCGGCCCAGCTGAATGCGTAGGCCGCGAGCGCCGAGTCGACGGCCACGCCGTGCACCGCGGCCGCGAATGCGAAGGCCGTCGGCTGCGCGATCGGCGTCAAGGCGGCGAGTGTCGCGCGGCGCACGGCATCGCCCCATTCGAGCGAAACGCACAGCTGCTTCAGTGACCAGCCCATCTGCTCGGTCTCACGCCGCAATTCGGCCGACTCGCGGCTCGCGAGGTATTCGGCATCGGCCTCGGCGAGAGCGGCGGCCTCGTGCGCGCGCCAGCGTTCGATCTGATGCGCGAGCAACGGCAACTCGCCACGCGCGAGCACGTTGGCGAGGCCGCTTGCAATCCAGCCGCGCGCGCTGTCTGCGTCGTGCACGAGGCCCGCTTCGATTGAGGGCTCGAGCCCCTGCGAATAGCTGAACGCGCCGATCGGCAATGCCGGCGACGCCAGATGCAGCAGCGCAGTCAGCTCAGCGATGCGCATGGCCGTGGTCGTCACCGCAGGCGTCGTGATCGTTGTTGTGGTCACCGTGGTCGTGGCTGGGGTGATCGTGGCGATGCTCATGCCCATGAGCATGCCCATGGCCGTGATGCTCGTCGAACACCTTCTGCGCGAGCGCGTAATCCTCCGCGAATGTCTCGTCGTGGCCGTGCCGATGGCCGCCGCCGTAAGCCCCCGCCTCGGGCTGCAACGGCAACGACGCCGGCTCGACGCTCGCGCCGAGCCGTCTCAGCATGTCCTCGAGCACGGGATCGGCTTCCAATTTCAGATATTCGTCACACACTTCGACCGGCGTATGCCGGTTGCCGAGGTGATACGCGGCGCGCGTCAGCGTACGCGCATCCGATGCGCGCACGACGAGCACCGCCTCGGCCGCGGCCACGACGCGCACGAGCGCGCCGTCGTCGGCCACGAGCACGTCGCCGTCGGCGAGCACCGTGCCGCGCGGCATCACGAGCGCGACGTCTTCGCCGTTGTCGAGCGTGGCGGCAAGCCGGCTCTTGCAGCGCGCGTCATAAGGGAGCGTCAGCGTCGGCGCGCGCTCAATGAGCGAGGCGGCGAGCTTCACGTGCGGGGCGATGCGTTTGTCGATCGTGCGCATGGCGTCAGAACAGGAAATAACGCTGCGCCATCGGCAGCACCGTGGCGGGTTCGCACGTCAGCAACTCGCCGTCCGCGACGACCTGATAGGTCTCGGGATCGACGCTGATCGCGGGCTGCCAGGCATTGTGGATCATGTCGGCCTTCGTCACCTTGCGGCAACCGCGCACAGGCACGACGCGCTTCGCGAGCCCATAGCGTTCCGCGACGCCGGAATCGGCGGCCATCTGCGAGACAAACGTCAGCGACGTGCGCGCGAGCGCCGCCCCGCGCGTCGCGAACATCTCCCGATAGTGGACCGGTTGCGGCGTCGGGATCGAGGCGTTGGGGTCGCCCATCTGCGCGAGCGCGATCATGCCGCCTTTGAGGATCAGTGTTGGCTTGATGCCGAAGAACGCGGGCTCCCAGAACACGAGGTCCGCCCATTTGCCGACTTCGAGCGAACCGACCTCGTGCGCGATGCCGTGCGTGATGGCCGGGTTGATCGTGTACTTCGCGACGTAGCGCTTCGCGCGGAAGTTGTCGTTGCGCGCGCTGTCTTGCGGCAGCGCGCCGCGCTGCGTCTTCATCTTGTGCGCGGTCTGCCACGTGCGGATGATGACCTCGCCGACGCGCCCCATCGCCTGCGAATCCGACGACAGCATCGACAGTGCGCCGAGGTCGTGCAGGATGTCTTCGGCGGCGATCGTCTCGCGGCGTATGCGCGACTCAGCGAAGGCCAGGTCTTCCGCGATGGAAGGATCGAGGTGATGGCAGACCATCAGCATGTCGAGGTGCTCGTCGAGCGTGTTGACAGTGTAGGGGCGCGTCGGGTTCGTCGACGACGGCAGCACGTTCGCCTCGCCGCATACCTTGATGATGTCGGGCGCGTGGCCGCCGCCAGCGCCTTCCGTGTGGTAGGTGTGGATCGTGCGACCCTTGAACGCGGCAACCGTCGCCTCAACGAAGCCCGCTTCGTTGAGCGTGTCGGTATGGATCGCGACTTGCGTGTCGGTCGCCTCGGCCACCGAGAGGCAGGTGTCAATCGCGGCCGGTGTCGAGCCCCAGTCTTCGTGCAGCTTCAGGCCAATCGCGCCGGCGGCGATCTGCTCCTCGAGCGGCGCGGGCCGGCTCGCGTTGCCCTTGCCGAGAAAGCCGAGATTGATCGGCCAGCCGTCGGCGGCCTGCAACATGCGTTCGAGGTGCCACGGACCGGGCGTGCAGGTCGTCGCGTTGGTGCCGGTTGCCGGACCGGTGCCGCCACCGAGCATCGTCGTCACGCCCGAGGCGAGCGCCTCGTCGATCTGCTGCGGGCTGATGAAGTGGATGTGCGTATCGACGCCGCCCGCCGTCACGATCAGGCCTTCGCCGGCGATGACTTCCGTCGCGGCGCCGATCGCGATCGTCACGCCGGGTTGGATGTCGGGGTTGCCGGCCTTGCCGATCGCGGCGATGCGGCCGTTCTTGATGCCGATGTCGGCCTTCACGATGCCCCAGTGATCGAGGATGACAGCGTTCGTGACGACCGTGTCGGCGACGTCGGCCGCAACCTGCTGCGACTGGCCCATGCCATCGCGGATCACCTTGCCGCCGCCGAACTTCACTTCCTCGCCATAGACGGTGAAGTCGCGCTCAATCTCGATCAGCAACTCGGTATCGGCGAGCCGGATGCGGTCGCCCGTCGTGGGGCCGAACATTTCCGCGTACGCGCGGCGGCTGATGCGTAGTGTCATAGCGGCCCCATCACCTTGCCGTTGAATCCGTACACGACGCGCTTGCCCGCCAGCGCGACAAGCTCGACGGTGCGCTCCTGCCCCGGCTCGAAACGCACGGCCGTCCCCGCCGCGATGTTCAGCCGAAAGCCGCGTGCCTTCTCGCGATCGAACGCGAGCGCGGCGTTCACTTCGTAGAAGTGGTAATGCGAGCCGACTTGCACCGGGCGGTCGCCGGTGTTTGCAACGGTCAGCGTGACTGTCTGGCGGCCGGCGTTCAGCTCAAGATCGCCGCCGTCGGTGAGGATTTCGCCGGGAATCATATGCGTTCCATTTAGGGAATCGGATGATGCACGGTCACGAGCTTTGTCCCGTCGGGAAAGGTGGCCTCGACCTGGATGTCGGGAATCATCTCCGGCACGCCTTCCATCACGTCGTCGCGCGAGAGCAGGGTGGTGCCGTAGTGCATGACTTCGGCGACCGTCTTGCCGTCGCGCGCGGCTTCCAGCAGCGCCGCCGTGATGAACGCGACCGCTTCCGGGTAGTTGAGCTTCAGGCCGCGCGCGCGGCGCCGTTCGGCGAGCAGCGCGGCGGTGAAGATCAAAAGCTTGTCCTTTTCTCTGGGTGTTAGCTTCATGAGAAGTTGTGCGTTAGGTGACCATCTTGCTTAGGAAAACGGCACATTGCTCGATCGTAGCACCGCAAAAATCGATTCAGGTAGACCAAAGCCGCAGCGGCGCGGCCTCGACGCCATGCACGAGCGGTCTTAGCCGAAGCCAGCATTGCACGAACGTGTGCTGCAGCGCTTCCATGGAACGGGCGATGCCGCGCACGAGGAGGACGCCGGGAGCGCCCGCTGCACCGGGTGCTATGCAAGACGCCCCCACGCGCTGCGCGTTGTCGAACGGCAGGTGAGCGCTCAACGATTCGGCGAGTGCATCGGTGCAGGCGGGCCCGAGCGCCCATAGCGTGCCATACGCGGGAAAGCCGGCAAGACCCTGCGGCGCGTCGCGCAGCGGATCGTCGGCGCGCAAGCGGGTGCGCTCGAGCCACAACGGACCGCCCGACGGCCCGACGATCTTCGACATGCTCGCGAGCGTGCCGGCCGACCAGCGCTCTCCGGCGGCGGCCCGCCCGAGCAGCGTCGCTTCCCAGCCGAGTGCGGTGGCACCGTCGGCGAGCGTCAGCGTGAACGTGAGCGCGGCGTTTGTATGATCGAAGACGATGTTGTTCTGTGGCAGCCAGTCGAGCCTGGCGCCGGCGCCGAGCGTGATGTCGACGCGCTGCCGGGCGGCGCGGCCGTTCGCCTTGTACCACTTCGTCGCACCGGGCGTCGTCAGCACGGCATGCGCGTTCGCGCCGAGCGCGATGTCGATCGCGAGGTCATCGCCGCCGGCAATCCCGCCCGGCGGATGAACGATGACGCCATGACAGATCGCCTCGCCCTCCGGATACAGCGGACGTTGGACCCGTAGGGGGCCGTCGTGCCGCCGGTGCGCGAGCGTCGTGCGCGCGCCGCGCTTGTCGAAGCCGAGCTCGAGGCGCGCATGCCACGCGTGCTGGGAGACGGAGGCGGCAGGTTCGGCGAGCGTGGCGTGCTGTTCGTGCAGGGACATGGAGGGCGCAGGACGCGGGCGTCGCGATGGCCACGAGCATAGCACCCGTTGGTCAACCCGCAATCAGAAGGTGGCCATTACGCAGGCGCTCCATAGCTCCCCGTGCCAGCGCGTTTTAGGAAGAGGCCTCGCCGCTCAACTCGACAACCGAGGCCGTTCTTTCTTCAGAATCGATACCTCAGTTGTTTCCCATACCCAACTGCTCGCCGAGCCACTTGCGCAAGGTGTCGGTCACAAACGCCGAATTCTCGAGGTTCGAAATATGCCCCGCTTCAGGCACGAGCACGTGCGAACAGCCGATCACCTCCGCCATTCGCATCATCTCGGCCGGCGTACGGGCCACATCCTGTGCGCCGCACATCAGCAGCGTGCGTGCACTGTCCAGCGCCGCAAGGCGCGAAACGGACTCGGGCCGTCCAAAAATAATCCGCCCCATCGGAACGATCGACTGCAGCAGTTGCTCCGCCGTGAACGCACCCAGTGCGTTGCGGAATGACGTGGGCACTTCGCCGTCGAGCGTGGCACCGGGGCGGAAAAATAAAGGCACGATCGCATCGAGCATCGGCGGCGGGATCTTGCCGAGCGTCCCAATGGTGTCAAGCATATGAAAATAGCGCGCGCGACTCGCCTCGGGCTCGGCGCCCAAATCGGTATCCATCATGACGAGCGCGCGCACGCGCTCGGGTTCGCGCAACGCAAGCTCCGCACCCCACATGCCGCCAACCGACAAGCCGACCACCGCGCATTGCTCGATGCCAAGGGCGTCGAGAAGGGCGCTTGCATGCCCGGCGAGGTCGCCGAGCGTATGCGTGTTCTCGGGCAACGGCCCCGATTCGCCATGCCCCCAAAGGTCCGGCGCAATAACCTGATACGAGCGGGACAGCGCTTCGATTTGCGGTGCCCACATCGACGAAGTCCACAAGTAACTATGTCCCAGTAGTACCGGGAATCCCGTGCCTCGTGTCTGGTAATGGAGCGGCTGGCCTTCTATGGTGATAAACGGCATTTCGAGTAACCCTACGTTGAGCTGAATGCGACAGCGTCGCCGCTGCCGCTGGGGCTGCAAACTATAGCGGAACTCGCATGAATCGGCCGGCCGGCCAAGCACAGCCGCGTCTTGCTATGCGAAGCCGTTGGGATTCATCGTCAGGAACTGCTTGGCGAGCGCTCTTGGAATGACAACAGGCTTGGCCTTCATCCCGGCGCGTTCCGCACGCGCGCTCGCAACGAATCGAAGTAGTCGCCATCG
>DASZGN010000185.1:0-6436 GCA_035938775.1 Trinickia sp. | reverse complement strand
GATCAGCACATTCACGTCAAGCAGGTAGGTGGCGGCCTTCGTCATCCCGGCAACTCGTCGCGCAGCTGGTTGACGAGCTCGGGAGTGACGGGCGTTGCGCCCGGCTGCCGTGGCAGCAGTGGCAGGCCGTTGCGGGTCGCGGGCGTGGGCGCGGCCGGGCGCAGCGCCTGGCGGGCGAGCGCTGACAGTACCTCGCCGAGGCTGCGGTGCTCGCGCTGCGCGCGTTCGCGCACGGCGGCGAGCACATCGTCATCGATCATCAGGGTGGTACGCATGGAAAGGGCTCCGGCAGGCGAGCATCAAGCATCAGTCATCGCGCATCATACGCGCTTTTCTCGGCGGTCATCTGCCGCCCGAGCGGGCGCAGGAGTTGCATGACCGTCTGCTGGCCGCCGGCGTGCCGCTGTGATGTTCCCGCCTAATGTGGCTCCTAGAGTGATGTTATTGGCGTTCTCAAGTAATGTGGGCCCGTTCTCACCTAATGTGGTCCGGGGCGCGGGGATATTCTCAGCCAATGTGGTTCCGCAACCACCGATGTAATCGGTCCCGGCGATTTATGTTATCGAGCCGCTACAGCTAGTTTGGACTCCCGGCAATTAGCGTCGCGCTTCCTGTTTCAAGGAGAGAATTAGCAAACTACCGAATCCGTCAGGTCAATTGTTTTACACATCGATAGCCATAGCCGTCGGCCACTCAACGGCGCTAAACTCAAAGCTCGCAAGGAGCCGGAGAGCCATCATGACCGACATCGATCCCGAACGGACCTTCCGCGGGCTCCCGCTGACGCCGGAACAGGACGCGGAAATCAGGCATTACATCAAAGGCCGCAAGCAGCATGGATTGCCCTGGGACACGCCCGAGCTCGCCGCGATGTTGCGCGACATGCTGGAGCCGCCTCCCGACGACGACAATCTCGAAGAGGATCTCGGCCCCGACTTCGATGAAACGCGCACTGCCGCCGAGCGTGCGGAGTTTTCGATCGAAGACGAAATGGATCCGATCGAATCATACGAAGAGCGCCACGCCGCGATGGAGTCCGAAGCGATGAAGAGGCTCAACCGTTAAGCTCGCCGCCATCGCCCCCACTAGCCGGCTTGGCGCAGCGGCCGAAGTGCTCGCCGTTTTTCTCAAGCTGGGCTTCAGCTCTTTCGCGGCCGTCGGTTTTTTACTGCTGATCAGATGGAAGTTGCCGCCGCTTGCCGTGGTAGCGATGTGCGCAGCGGCAGGTGTCATGCAATTCGCGGTGCGATAAGCAACCGCTTCGGCAAGGCGCTCGAACCTCCGGCGCCTCACCGCACCCGCCGGCCGCACGTGCCGGCGGGTCCCAACAAAGCTCGCTTACTTCGGCTGCGCGACGGTGCGCAGATACGGCTTGAGCGTCTTGAAGCCCTGCGGATACTTCTTCTTCGCGTCGTCATCGGACACCGATGTCGGAATGATGACGTCCTCGCCCGGCCGCCAATTCACCGGCGTCGCGACAGTATGCTTCGCGTTCAATTGCAGGGCGTCGAGCAGGCGCATCACTTCGTCGAAGTTGCGTCCCGCGCTCATGGGATAGACGAGCATCGCCTTCACTTTCTTGTCGGGGCCGATGATGAACACCGAGCGCACCGTCGCATTGTCGACCGCCGTGCGCGGCGAGCCACCGCTGGCGTTCGGATGAATCATGTCGTAAAGCTTCGCGACGGTCAGATCGGAGTCACCGATCATGGGGTAATTCACGGCGTGGCCCTGCGTTTCCGCGATATCGCCGACCCACCGCTTATGGTCGCTGACGGGATCGACACTGAGACCGATGATCTTCGTATTGCGCTTGTCGAATTCCGGCTTCAGGCCCGCCATATAGCCGAGCTCGGTCGTGCACACGGGCGTGAAGTCTTTCGGATGCGAAAAGAGGATCGCCCAGCTGTCGCCGATCCATTCGTGAAACTTGATGGGCCCTTCGGTCGTCTCGGCAGTGAAATCCGGTGCATCGTCACCGATTCGGATGGTCATACGAAACCTCCTGTATGCGTTGGCAAACGTGGACCCGTGCTATGCGCTCCTGTTCATATGCTTATGCAACGCGCATTACACGGCATGGGATGAGGCTCCGAATTATAGACGCCGAATGAAAAGCGCAACGCTCAGATGCGCACCGAAGCAGCGCGCCGGCGCCGAACGAGTGCATCGCTTGTTCGCGTCGCACGTTTGCGGTGCAGCCACCGTGCTCGCGTGCCGTTCGCACCGCGCACCGCACATCGCGAAAGCCCCATCCGACGCGGCTCCAAGCACGTTGGCATAGTGCTTGCGTTACGCTGCGCCGTGCCCGGCAACGGTGTCGGGATGCATGCAATGCAACGCGAAGCGCGCAGATGCGATGTGTCAGATACGCAGCGCGCCGCTTGAAGGACAACGGCGTCCCACCTCATGCGACAGCATGAGGCGGACGCTTTTTTTTTTGCTTGCGCATGCGCCTTCGCAATCATCCAGTCGAGCAACGACGCTGCGACGCCAACGGTTCCAGGAGTTTCCCCACGATGAACGCGCCCCGACTGGTCGTAATCGGCAACGGCATGGCCGGCATCCGCACGATCGAAGAGCTGCTCGCGCTCGCGCCCCATCATTACGACATCACCGTCTTCGGCGCGGAACCACACCCGAATTACAACCGCATTCTGTTGTCACCGGTACTGGCAGGTGAACAGACATTCGACGACATCGTGCTCAATCCCCTCGATTGGTACGAGCAAAACAACATCCGTCTGCATCGTGGCAAAACCGTTGCCAAGATCGACCGCAAGCGGCGCTGCGTGGTAGCGGACGACGGCACCGAAGCGCCCTACGACCGCTTGCTGATCGCAACCGGCTCGCAGCCGTTCATCCTGCCCGTGCCCGGTGCGACGCTCAAGGGCGTCATCACCTACCGTGACATTCAGGACACCGAAGCGATGATCGAGGCGGCCCGCGTCAAGCGGCGCGCGATCGTGATCGGCGGCGGCCTGCTCGGGCTCGAAGCCGCCAACGGCCTGAAACTGCGCGGCATGGACGTAACCGTCGTGCACCTTGCCGATTCGCTGCTGGAGCGCCAGCTCGACGCGAACGCGGGCAAGATGTTGCAACGCTCGCTCGAGGAGCGCGGTCTGACGTTCCTGCTGTCGAAGGCCACCACCGAAATCATCGGCAACGAAGCGGGTGAAGTGGCCGGCGTGCGCTTTACGGACGGCGACCACATTGACGCCGATATCGTCGTGATGGCGGCCGGCATTCGCCCGAACACGACGCTTGCAGAAGCGTCGGGCCTGCATTGCGACCGCGGCATCGTCGTCAACGACACGCTGCAGACTTACGATCCACGTATCTACGCTGTCGGCGAATGTGTGAGCCACCGCGGCGTCGCCTATGGCCTCGTCGCGCCGCTCTTCGAGCAAGCCAAGGTCTGCGCGAACCATCTCGCGCTGATGGGCATCGGCACCTACAAGGGCTCGGTTTCGTCGACAAAGCTGAAGGTGACGGGTATCGATCTCTTCTCGGCAGGCAACTTCATCGGCGGCGAGGACAGCGAGCAAATCGTGCTGTCGGACCCCGCGGGCGGCGTGTACAAGAAGCTTGTCATCGAGGACGACCGCCTCGTCGGCGCGTGCCTGTATGGCGACACCGCCGATGGTGCCTGGTACTTCAAGCTGCTGCGCGAAGGCCGCCCGCTCGGCGAGCTGCGCGATCGCTTGATGTTTGGCGAGTCGAGCATCGGCGACGTCGGCGTGCAAGGGCATAACAAAGCAGCGGCGCTTGCCGACGCCGATGAAGTCTGCGGCTGCAACGGCGTGTGCAAAGGCACGATCGTCAAGGCAATTACGGAAAAGGGCTTGTTCACGCTCGACGATGTGAAAAAGCACACGAAGGCGGCAAGCTCATGCGGCTCCTGCTCGGGGCTTGTCGAGCAGATTCTGATGAGCACGGTGGGCACGAGCTTTCAGGAAACGCCGAAAACGAAGGCCGTGTGCGGCTGCACCGACCGTACGCACGACGAAGTGCGCAAGGCGATTCGCGAGCACAAGCTGCTCACGCATCAGGCCGTCTACGAATTCCTCGAATGGCGCACGCCGAATGGTTGCGCAACATGCCGCCCGGCGATCAACTATTACTTGATCTCGACGTGGCCGCGCGAAGCCGTCGACGATCCGCAAAGCCGCTTCGTCAACGAGCGCGTGCATGCCAACATCCAGAAGGACAACACGTTCTCGGTCATACCGCAGATGAAAGGCGGCGTGACGACGGCCGCGGAATTGCGCCGCATCGCCGATGTGGCCGACAAGTACCAGATTCCGATGGTGAAAGTCACCGGCGGGCAGCGCATCGACTTGCTCGGCGTGAAAAAGGAAGACCTGGTAAGCGTCTGGCAGGACCTCGGCATGAAGTCGGGGTATGCGTACGGCAAGTCGCTGCGCACGGTAAAGACGTGCGTCGGCAGCGAGTTCTGCCGCTTCGGCACGCAAAACAGCACGCAAATGGGCATCGATCTGGAGACGATGCTCTCGAACATGTGGTCGCCTCACAAAGTCAAGCTCGCCGTCTCGGGCTGCCCGCGAAACTGCGCGGAAGCAGGTATCAAGGATGTGGGCGTAATCGCGGTCGACAGCGGCTGGGAGCTTTACGTGGGCGGCAACGGTGGCATCAAGACGGAAGTCGCCCAGTTTCTTGTCAAGGTGAAAACACCGGACGAGGTCAAGGAATATTCGGGCGCGTTTTTGCAGCTCTATCGCGAGGAAGCTCACTATCTCGACCGCACCGTCCACTACATCGCACGCGTCGGGCTCGACTACGTGAAGCGCAAGATTGTCGACGACGCGGCCAATCGTGGTGCGCTATACGAACGGCTGCTCTACTCGCTCGAGGGTCTGTCCGATCCGTGGCAAGCACGCGTCGACGGTGCGCAAGAACATGAGTACATCCCGCTTAAAGTCATTGCTTGAGGTATGCATCGAATGGATATGTCGAACCCCGCATCGTGGACTCACATCTGCAACGTCTCCGACATCCCTCGCCTTGGCAGCCGCGTCATCAAGCGCGGTGAAAGCGAGGGTGACGTGGCGCTCTTTCGCACAGCCGACGATGAGGTCTTCGCGCTGCTCGACCGTTGCCCGCACAAGGGTGGTGCCCTCTCGCTGGGCATCGTGCACGGCAAGGCGGTCACCTGCCCGCTGCACAGCTGGAACATCGAGCTGGAAAGCGGCAACGCACGCGCACCCGACGAGGGATGCGCACGGCGCTTCCCGGTGAAAGTCGAAGGGACTGCCGTCTATATCTACCTCGCCTAAAGCCGGAGCGAAGCCGCAATGAAAACCGTTACGCGTTCGACTTGTTGCTATTGCGGTGTCGGCTGCGGCGTGCTGATCGAAGCGGACAACGGCCGCATCACCGGCATTGCGGGCGACCCCGATCATCCGGCGAATTTCGGCCGCCTGTGCACCAAAGGCCGCACGCTGCCCCTCACGGCCGCAAGCACCGAGGGCCGCGCACTCACGCCCTCGATGCGCACCGCGCGCAAAGCGAAGCGCGAGACGACCGATTGGGCGAACGCGCTCGATCATGTCGCGTCGCGCTTCGCCGATATCATCGAACGGAATGGCCCCGACGCCGTCGCGCTTTACGTGTCGGGTCAACTGCTGACCGAGGACTACTACGTCTTCAACAAGCTCGCGAAGGGCCTCATCGGCACGAACAACATCGACTCAAACTCGCGGCTTTGCATGTCGAGCGCCGTAACGGCCTACAAGAAGGCATTCGGCGCCGACGGCCCGCCCACGTGCTACGAAGACCTCGAGCTTGCGCAGACTGTGCTCTTTGCCGGCAGCAACATGCCCTATGCGCATCCCGTGCTGTTTCGCCGGCTCGAAGATGCGAAGGCGAAAAACCCGGCGATCAAATGGATCGTCGTAGATCCGCGCCGTACCGATGTCGCCGCGCTTGCCGATCTGCACCTCGCGATCGAGCCCGGTACCGACGTCGCGCTTTTCAACGGCATGCTGCATCACCTTATCTGGGAGAACGCGCTCGATCGCGACTTCATCGATGCGCACACGGCGGGCTTCGATACGGTGAAGGCGCTCGTGCGCGACTACACGCCGCGCACGGCAGCCGAGCTTTGCGGCATCGCCGAGCGCGACATCCTGCTCGCGGCCGAGTGGTTCGCCGCGAGCCCCGCTGCGCTCTCGCTCTATTGCATGGGCTTGAACCAGTCGAGTCACGGCACCGACAAGAATCTCGCGCTGATCAATCTGCATCTCGCGACGGGACAAATCGGCAAGCCCGGCGCGGGTCCGTTTTCGCTGACGGGGCAGCCCAATGCGATGGGCGGGCGGGAGGCGGGTTTACTGGCTCACCAGCTGCCGGGCTATCGCGCCGTCGAGGACGACCTGCACCGGCGCGAGGTCGAGGACTTCTGGGGGCAGCCGCG
>DASZGN010000184.1:0-9924 GCA_035938775.1 Trinickia sp. | reverse complement strand
TCTCGTCGTCGTTGGTATGCGTGATGAATTGGAGGTTTTTCTTAAAACCGCAGTCGGTGGAATAGAAAACACGATGGCTGGGTTTCCGGACATTTATATGGGTGTTCTGCCCTGGTCGCCACCGAGTGAAAGATATCGTGTGCTCAGCCCGCTTAATGACGCGGTTAAAAAAACGTTGTGCAGGGCTGCAGTCATTGGGGCGAGCGGCCTGCTCAAGCCGGCGTCGATTGCCGATATCGGCAGCAATACTGCGACATTTGTAGACCACGTCAAAACGCTGCGAGCGCTGAAGATTCCTGGCGCGTCGTTGCCCTCGGGGCCGCTTTGCATGATATTCAGCTATGTCCAGGAGCCGGGTATGAAGAAAATCGGTACCCGGAAGATCTGGTTCAGCACGCCCAATTTTGGACCTCCCCCAACTCCACAGCGCGACAAAAGTCTGGTTTACCGCGGTTTTCTTGGTCTTTGAACGCTGACTGCATAGTTTCGCTGGTTTTGTTTCTCCGCGCACATATTGAGTAATTTGACCCAATGACGCTGTGGCGGTTTCACCTATCGCACGGCGGCAGCGCGTACTGCACGCGACCGGCTGCCGTGCCAAGCGTGGTTTTTGTGCATTACCACCGCGCAATGCGTGAATGTTAATCGAGGAATGTTGGCCTATACTGGGATCGCTGGAATGGCAGTGCCTCAAGCGTACCGCGGCAATTTGTGAAGCCTGTTTTGCAAAATATGAGCATTGATGGGTTTAATGCCCGTCAAGGAGGGGAGGATGCCAGGCGTAATGATGTGGCGGGAGCCTTCATCCAGCCCGACGACACAGGATGTGCGCAGTAAACAAGACCGTGTCGGGCCTCCGAAAAAAGAGGCTGAATCGAATGACGAGGGAATGTATCAATTTACTGATAAAGGCGTGGCGACACGCTCTCTCGTGGCTGTGGGAACGCGCGAGGATTTGGCGACTTTCTTTAGAGAAAATTCGACGCACGGTATAAAGAATAACAGACATGATATGCCCGATATCTATATGGGATTGTTCCCGTTCGAGCGCTATCGCCGCAAGCTTGATCTTGGAGCGGAATCGACCGGCCCGGGGAAGATGTGTGTCCGGTTCAGCTATATGCCGGAACCAGGGATGCAGCAAGTTGGCACGCGACAAGTGAAGTTCGGGGATATCGGTTCTGAGTTCACGTATATGGAGTCGTCATTTCGAAGAAGAACCCGCACCCCGGGGGCTATATCAATGTGGCGAGCGCCTTCGTCGCAGGTTCGGAAGGGCTGGCCCCTCAACTTTATCGAGGATCGGGGCGTTCTTCAGAAAGCGTTGAAGGCCGAAAACGGGGCGTACGTGTTTTCGGAACACGGTTCCGGTCTTCGACCGCTGATCCTCATCGGAACGTACCATGAAATAGACAGGTTCATCCACGAACACGGAAATTCGTGCATCGAAAGCCGGATCGCTGAATTACCCGATATCTATGCAGCCGCGTATCCGTTGAGTGCCGTCAAGAGATTCGAAGGATTGTTCGCAGGCAATGAACTTTTTATGGCTGGTTTTAATCAGGCTCATGCTTTTTTTCGAACCAAGTTCGCGACAGGTTGGAAGGTGGGAAAACTTAATAGCCCTTCGGGCGACGGGTTGGAAAAGGGCGTGATGGGGATGACGCAATTGGAACTGCCAGATAAAATAAAGGACCCTGGCAGTCCGCTCTTCAGTGGTATCCGTTTTGCAAAGCGCTTGAAAAAACCTCAGAAGAAAAGTGATCCATTATCGTTTCCCGATGATTCGACGCGATGGTATGTGAAGTTCAGTTATATGAAAGAACCGCATATGCATCTTGTCGCGCACAAGAGACTCGAGCTTCGCGAATTCGACTTCAGATTGTTTTCGGCTTACGGCAGTGGGAAACCTGAAACCTGAATGGACCGCTTCAAGGTCCTTCTCCATGCAAACGGAATCGCAAGGCAAGTTGCTTCTGCTGCGCGGACTGAAGACAACTGACAACTGAAGGTAACCGAATGCGACGGAAGGCCCGCGCGCGGCCATCCTGCTCGACGGCCTGCCACGGCGTTATCGCCTGCCGTGGCGGCCATCGGTAGGGCCATTGCGCCTCTCGCGTGCGCTGCCACGCTCGGCAGGCGCCGTCCTCACCGAACTCGCATTCCCGGCTTCGCGCCGCTATGCGGCTCGAGGATATAAAGACCGGGCTCCGCCTTTTCGTCCGCCGCCGATGCCGCGAGCACCATGCCCTCCGACAGTCCGAACTTCATCTTGCGCGGTGCCAGGTTCGCGACCATCACCGTGAGCTTGCCGACGAGGTCTTCCGGCCGATACGCCGACTTGATCCCGGAAAAGACATTGCGCGTTTTCTCCTCGCCAATGTCGAGCGTGAGCTGCAAGAGCTTGTCCGACCCGTCGACCGCCTTGCATTCGACAATGCGGGCCACACGCAGATCGACCTTGGCGAAGTCGTCGATCGAGATGGTGGCCGCGTCGTCATTGCCGGCCGCCTTTTCGACAGGGGCAGGGGTAGTGGCCGCGGTCTTGCCCTTCGCTGCCTTTGCCACCTGCGCCGGCTGAGCGGACTGACCGTTTTGACCGACTGCCGTTGCGTCCGATGAAGCGGCGCCCGGTTGCAGCGTCGCGCGATTGGCCACGACGAGCGCTTCGATCTGCTTCGGGTCGACGCGGGTCATCAAGTGCTGATAGGCGTTGATCGGCTGCGCCGAGCTGAGCGGCACGCCTGCGTCGGCCCACGTGAGTGGGGCGATGCCGAGGAACGCCTCGACGTTCGCGGCGAGCGCCGGCATGACAGGCTTCAAGGCGAGCGACAGCAGGCGGAATGCCTCGATGCTCACGCTGACCGTCTCATGCAGCGCGACCGCGTTGGCCGGGTCCTTCGCCTGATCCCAGGGCTTGGCCGCATCGACGTAGGCGTTCACCGCATCGGCGAGCTCCATCGTCTGACGCACGGCGCGGCCGTATTCGCGCGCCTCGTAGTGCGCCGCGATTTGCGGGATGGCCGTGCGCAGGGTGTCGAGCAGCGAATGATGCATCGCGCTGTCCTGCACGCGCCCATCGAAGCGCTTGATGAGAAAACCCGCCGCGCGGCTTGCGATATTCACGTACTTGCCGACGATGTCGCTGTTCACGCGCGCCTGGAAGTCTTCGAGATTCAAGTCGATGTCTTCCATCGTCGCGTTCAGTTTCGCGGCGAAGTAGTAGCGCAGCCATTCGGGGTTCAAGCCGGTTTCGATGTAGCTGCGCGCGGTGATGAACGTGCCGCGCGACTTCGACATCTTCGCGCCGTCGACGGTCAGAAAGCCGTGCGCGAACACGTTCGTCGGCGTGCGATGGCCGGAGAATTCGAGCATCGCCGGCCAAAAGAGCGTGTGGAAATAAAGGATGTCCTTGCCGATGAAGTGGTACTGCTCGGTGGCCGAGCCCTTCTTGATCCAGGCGTCGAAATCGAGGTTGAGCCGCGTGGCGAGGTTCTTGAAGCTCGCGTAATAGCCGACGGGCGCATCGAGCCAGACATAGAAGTACTTGCCCGGCGCGCCGGGAATCTCGAAGCCGAAGTACGGGGCGTCGCGCGAGATGTCCCAGTCGGCGAGCATCGCGTCGCCGGCTTCGCCCAGCCATTCGCGCATCTTGTTGGTCGCCTCGGGCTGCGCGAGGCCGCCCACCCAGCCGCGCAGGAACGTCTCGCAGCGTGGATCGGAGAGGCGGAAGAAGTAGTGCATCGACTTCTTGCGCACGGGCGTGGCGCCCGAGAGCGCCGAGTAGGGATTGACGAGGTCGGTCGGCTGGTACGTCGAGCCGCACACTTCGCAGCTGTCGCCGTATTGATCCTTCGCGCCGCACTTCGGGCATTCGCCCTTGATGAAGCGATCGGGCAGGAACATTTCCTTGACAGGGTCGTATGCCTGCTCGATTTCACGCGCGTCGATGAGCCCCGCGTCCTCGAGCGCACGGTAGATCGACTCCGACAGCTCGCGGTTTTCTTCGGAATCGGTCGAGTAGTAGTTGTCGAACGACACGATGAAGCTGTCGAAATCGCGCTTGTGCTCCTGCCAGACGCGCTCGATGAGCGCCTTCGGCGTGATGCCTTCCTTCTCGGCGGAGAGCATGATCGGCGTGCCGTGCGTATCGTCCGCGCCGACGTAACAGACCTCGTGCCCGTGCATTCGCAGCGTCCGCACCCAGATGTCGGTCTGGATGTACTCGACCAGATGGCCGAGGTGGATCTGTCCGTTCGCGTATGGCAAGGCGGACGTGACGAGAATCCGGCGGTGGCCGGTGTGCGCGGCGAAATCGGTGGCGGGGACGGTCATGGGTGTACGGAAGGAGGGACTGCCTGAGGAAAACGTGGATTTTAACAGGCGTGGCGTTCGCTGCCGGCGCTTCCGAACGGCCGGGCCGCGCTAGGCCGGGCCGCGCTAGGCCGGGCCGCGCCAAGCCGCGCCAAGCCGGGCCGCGCCAAGCCGGGCCGCGCCGCGCCAGGCCGGGCCGGGCTAGGCCGACGTGTCGCCCAGAAATCGGCCGGAACCGGCAGCAACGCGACGCAGAGAGAAAGCGAGACGGGAACGTTCAAACCACAGCGACGCACGGGGGGCGGAAAAACGGCGCGCGAACCGGCAAAAAAAAACCGGGGCGACAAGCCCCGGAGCAACAACGACAAGAGGAGAATGGTGACGCAGCGGCGACGAGCCACCACGTACCAAACCTACAGACAGCGGATTCGCCGGCGAGTTCGAAAAATTTTTCGATCTCACCGGGAAGGTCCGGACCGGCCTGGCTGCCCCGCCCGCCCCGCCGCTTTCCCCCGTTCGGGTTGCCTATCGCTTGCGTGCCAGCACTACTGCGCGTGCTGCGCCATTGCGCGCAAGTAGACTTCGACGCGGCGATTCTCCGAGCGGCCGGCTTCCGTGTTGTTGTCGGCGATCGGCTGACTCGCGCCCATGCCTTGGGCGGAGAGGCGCTGCGCCATGACGCCTTTCTGGGCGAGGTAGGTGGCGACGCTTTGCGCGCGGTTCACCGACAGCGTCTGGTTATACGCGGGCTGGCCGGTACTGTCCGTATGGCCGATGACCTGCGCATTGACCTCGGGGTTCTCGTTGAGCGTCTGGGCGACCTGGTCGAGCGCCGACGCGAACGACGGCTTGATCGCGTAGCTGTTCGTGTCGAACGTGACCGAGCTCGGGATGTTGAGCTTGAGCGACCCGTCGGGCTGCTCCGTGATTTTCGTGCCGGTGCCCTTGGTCGCGCCGGACAGCTTTTCGCGGATCCTTTGCCAGTTGTAGCCGGTGATGCCGCCGACCGCCCCGCCGGCGGCAGCGCCGATCGCGGCGCCCTTGCCGCCGCCGAAGATTGCGCCGAGACCGGCGCCAACCCCCGCGCCGACGCCCGTGCCGACGGCCGTGTTGGTTTGCTGTTGCGTCTCGCAGCCCGCGAGCAAGGCGCCCGCGACGGCGAAGACGGCCAAGCGACTGACGATTTTTGCTTTCATGGTTCAGGTCCTTTGCCCTATACAAGCTGGGCGAAAACGCGTGTGGTTCATGCGCGTGACTGCGAGCACCGGTTCGGGCTGGCCCGAACGAAGCGCGCGAGCCTTGGGGCGGCTCGAACCGGAACTCGCCGGTGCCACTACAATAGCGCCTATGAGGTGCGCTGCGGCAACTGCTGGGGCCGCGATATGGCCCCAACGTTCGCCGTTGCGAAGGTGCGCCGCGAGCCGCCTTTTGGCAATGGCGTGCAACATTTTCTTTCAATTTTTCCGCTCGGCGGCAGAGGCTTTGTGCAGCATCTGGCACCGCGGACCATTTCCCTCGGAGTTGTATCAATGAGCATTGATCGGGCTTTGGTCGACGCCGCGCTCGCGGCCGTTGCTGATCCCAACAGGGGCCGTCCGTTCGCCGCGGACAAAGGCGTGAAGAACGTCGCGATCGACGGGGCCGCCGTGAGCGCCGAAGTCGTGCTCGGCTATCCGGCGAAAAGCCAGTTCGACGGCTTGCGCGCGCTTGTCGAGGCGGCGCTCTTGAAGGTGCCGGGCGTCGAGCGCGCGCACGTGACGGTGTCGCAGTCGATCGCCGCGCACACGGTGCAGCGCGGCGTGAAGCTGCTCGCCAACGTGAAGAACATTGTCGCGGTCGCCTCGGGCAAGGGCGGCGTCGGCAAGAGCACGACGGCCGTCAATCTCGCGCTTGCGCTTGCTGCCGAAGGCGCCTCGGTCGGCATTCTCGATGCCGACATCTATGGCCCCTCGCTGCCGATGATGCTCGGCATCACGGGCCGGCCCGAATCGCCGGACGGCCAGTCGATGAACCCACTCGTCGGCCACGGGGTGCAGGCCAACTCGATCGGCTTTCTCGTCGAGCAGGACAACCCGATGGTCTGGCGCGGCCCGATGGTCACCTCGGCGCTCGAGCAGCTGCTGCGGCAGACGAACTGGGACGCGCTCGATTACCTCATCGTCGACATGCCGCCCGGCACCGGCGACATTCAGCTCACGCTCTCGCAGCGCGTGCCGGTGACGGGCGCCGTGATCGTGACGACGCCGCAGGACATCGCGCTCATCGACGCGAAGAAAGGGCTCAAGATGTTCGAGAAGGTCGGCATCCCGATCCTCGGCATCGTCGAGAACATGAGCATCCACGTCTGCTCGAATTGCGGTCATGCCGAGCATATCTTCGGTGCCGGCGGCGCCGAGCGCATGGCGAAGGACTACGGCGTCGACGTGCTCGGCAGCCTGCCGCTCGACATCGCGATTCGCGAGCAGGCCGATGGCGGACATCCCACGGTCGTCGCCGAGCCGGACGGCCGCATCGCCGAGACGTACCGCGCGATTGCGCGCAAGGTGGCGATCCACATCGCCGAGCGCGCACGCGACATGAGCTCGAAGTTTCCGAGCATCGTCGTGCAAAACACGTGACGAGCCGCACTCACGCGACTCGCGCGCTCCTGCCGGGCGAGCGCGCCCGGCAGGATTCACCCTTCCCGCGGCTGACGCGTCGCCCGCTTGCGCGTCGCGGTATCATGTCGCCTTCGCTTGAGTCCGGCCGGGTGGCGCGGGGCGCAATGCCAGCCGGCATGAGGAAACGCATGAGACAACAAACCGACGGGTGGCGCGCGCAGTGCCTCAGCATGCTGGCGCTGGCCGGCCTGCTGGGCCTTGCGGCCGTGCCCCTCGGGGGCTGCGCGCCCTTTATCGGCCCCCACGAAAAGCGCGCGGATGCGCAGCTGCGACCGACCGTCGGCAACGCGGTGCGGGGCACCGTCACGTTCATCGAGCGTGCGGACGGCGTGCAGGTGACGTACAACCTCGCCGGCTTGCCCGCCAACAGCGACCACGCGGTCCAGATCCATGAGCGCGGCGATTGCAACGCCGCCGACGGCTCGAGCGCCGGCGCGCTCTTCGCGCCCGCCGCCGACAGGCTCAGAACGGGCGTGCGTAGCGAGGGCGACCTCGGCAACATTCATGCGGATGCGACGGGCGTCGCGACGGGGTTCATCGTCGCGCCCGACGTGTCGCTCGACGGTGTGCGCTCCGTGCTCGGACGTTCCGTGCTGATTTATCACGAGCCGAGCGACCCGGCGTTTCTCGAGCGCAACGCCGGTGCCGCGCTCGCCTGCGGCCTGATCCGACAGCAGTAACCCGTTTCCAGCGTCTTTCTATGACCATCAAATCCGACAAGTGGATTCGGCGCATGGCCGAACAGCACAACATGATCGAGCCCTTCGTGCGCGATCAGGTCCGCACCGCAGAAGACGGCCGCAAGATCGTGAGCTTCGGCACATCGAGCTACGGCTACGACATTCGCTGCGCCGACGATTTCAAGATCTTCACCAACATCAATTCGACGATCGTCGACCCGAAAAACTTCGACGAGAAATCGTTCGTCGATTTCAAGGGCGACGTGTGCATCATTCCGCCCAATTCGTTCGCGCTCGCGCGCACGGTCGAGTACTTCCGCATACCGCGCAACGTGCTCACGGTGTGCCTCGGCAAATCGACTTACGCGCGCTGCGGGATCATCGTCAACGTGACGCCTTTCGAGCCCGAATGGGAGGGCTACGTCACCCTCGAGTTTTCGAACACGACGCCGTTGCCTGCCAAGATCTACGCGAACGAGGGCGTGGCCCAGGTGCTCTTCTTCGAAAGCGACGAAGTGTGCGACGTGTCGTACGCCGATCGCGGAGGCAAATACCAGGGGCAGCACGGCGTCACGCTGCCGAAGGCCTGATGCGCCCGCCTGTGACACAGTGCGCGCGCGCTTGTCACACGTCGGACGCATAGCGCCAACACACTCGCAGGTTCGAGCGCCGCTCGGCACGGAGATGAGGACATCCGGCCGGCGGTTCTTGTTTTTGGAGATTCGTCCATGAAGTTTCGTTTTCCCGTCGTCATCATCGATGAAGACTTTCGCTCCGAGAACATCTCGGGCTCCGGCATCCGAGCGCTCGCGGAGGCGATCGAAGGCGAGGGCGTGGAAGTGCTCGGCTTGACGAGCTATGGGGACCTCACTTCGTTCGCGCAGCAATCGAGCCGCGCGTCGTGCTTCATCCTGTCGCTTGACGACGACGAGCTGATGCTCGGCGAAACGGGCCCCGACGGCGAGCTGCCCGAGCTCGCGACCGCGATCATCGAGCTGCGCGCGTTCGTCGCCGAAGTGCGCCGGCGCAATGCCGACATCCCGATCTTCCTGTACGGCGAGACGCGCACCTCGCGCCACCTGCCCAACGACATCCTGCGCGAGCTGCACGGCTTCATCCACATGTTCGAGGACACGCCCGAGTTCGTCGCGCGCCACATCGTGCGCGAAGCGAAGGTCTACCTCGATTCGCTCTCGCCGCCGTTCTTCAAGGAGCTCGTCAAGTACGCCGACGAAGGCTCGTACTCGTGGCACTGCCCCGGGCACTCGGGCGGCGTCGCGTTTCTGAAGAGCCCGCTCGGTCAGATGTTCCACCAGTTCTTCGGCGAGAACATGCTGCGCGCCGACGTGTGCAATGCTGTGGACGAGCTCGGCCAACTGCTCGATCACATCGGGCCGGTGGCCGCATCCGAGCGCAATGCCGCGCGCATCTTCAGCGCCGATCACGTGTTCTTCGTCACCAACGGCACGTCGACCTCGAACAAGATCGTCTGGCACGGCACGGTGGCGCCTGGCGACATCGTGCTGGTGGACCGCAATTGTCACAAGTCGATCCTGCACGCGATCACCATGACGGGCGCGATCCCCGTCTTCCTCACGCCGACGCGCAACAACTTCGGCATCATCGGCCCCATTCCGCGCGACGAATTCAAGCCAGAGAACATCCGCAAGAAGATCGAGGCAAACCCGTTCGCGCGCGAGGCGCTGGCGAAGAACCCGAACCTGAAGCCGCGCATCCTCACGATCACGCAAAGCACGTATGACGGCGTCATCTACAACGTCGAGATGATCAAGGAGCTGCTCGGCGATTTCCTAGACACGCTGCACTTCGACGAAGCCTGGCTGCCGCACGCCGAGTTCCATTCGTTCTACCAGGACATGCATGCGATCGGCGCGGGCCGTCCGCGCACGGGCGCGCTCGTGTTCGCCACGCACTCGACGCACAAGCTGCTCGCCGGCATTTCGCAGGCGTCGCAAATCGTCGTGCAGGATTCCGAGCATCGCGTGTTCGACAAGCATCGCTTCAACGAGGCGTATCTGATGCACACGTCGACAAGCCCGCAGTACGCGATCATCGCCTCCTGCGACGTGGCCGCCGCGATGATGGAGCCGCCGGGCGGCACGGCGCTCGTCGAGGAGTCGATCGCGGAAGCGCTCGATTTTCGCCGCGCGATGCGCAAGGTCGATGCCGAATACGGCGACGACTGGTTCTTCAAGGTCTGGGGTCCGGAAGCGCTGGCGGAAGAGGGCATTGGCGATCGCGAAGACTGG
>DASZGN010000183.1:0-13821 GCA_035938775.1 Trinickia sp. | reverse complement strand
AGCCAACGGTTATCGGCTGACCGTTCCACCGCTCAGGCGGCCTGCCAGCCGCAAACCTCGCAGGCACGGCGACCGTTCGCAGTCCATGCTAACGGATGGCGTGAGGCATTCTGAAGCTAGGGGAGTCGGGTGTGGTCGGGACGGCAGACGCGTCGACGACGGTTACATCGCGGTTACACGGGCGCACAAAGCAAAAAGGGTTACACGCCAGATGCGCTGTAACCCTTTGATTGCATTGGTTGCGGGGGCAGGATTTGAACCTACGACCTTCGGGTTATGAGCCCGACGAGCTGCCAGACTGCTCCACCCCGCGTCAGAGAAAAGAGAGTATACGGTGTTTGAGGACTTACGTCAAACCACTATGTGCTTTTGTCTGCCATCAGGCGCACCGTTTTTGTGCCGCATCATGGCTCCGGCCGCACATACGAAGAGGTGTGTGTGTCTAATAGCGCGAGCGCCGCGACTCAATTCTCACAATCCGGACCAAGCTGGCCGATGAAACAGGAACGCAGGATGGCAATTATTGGTGTGATGGGCTCCGGCAGCAGCGAGTGGCCTGAACTGGCTGTGCCGCTCGGCAGATGGCTTGCGCAGAACGGCTTCGATCTGCTCACCGGCGCGGGCGGCGGCGTCATGCTGGCGGCCTCGCGTGCATTCGCGGCCGTACCCGAGCGCACCGGCCGCTCGATCGGCATCATACCCAGCGAGACGCACCCGCTGCTGGGCTACGTTCCGCTTGCCGGCTATCCAAATGCGTTCGTCGACATGCCAATCCTGACGCCGCTGCCGCGCAAAGAGGCCGGCGCACCGGACTCGGCGCTCAATCGCAACTATGTCAATGTGCTGACGAGCGACGTCGTGATTGCGTTGCCGGGGGGCCCGGGCACGTTGGATGAAATTCGGCTTGCCACACGCTTCGCCAAACCGCTGATGTGCATTGGCCCCGCCGCCGCTTTCGACGGCGTACCAGACGGCACACGTATTACATCGCAGCTTGCCGACGTCTATGCGTTCATAGGCGCGAAGACCAGCGAAAGAAAACGGCAAGCGGTGGGAGGGTCCTAAGGTTGCCGTGGCGCTTGCAGTCGACATCGACGCTGCACCATCAGAAAACGCTATAAGCGGCGAGCGTCTCGCCGCCTGACTTACTCAATGTCCTTCTTGATCGCGCCTTTGTCTTGAGACGTCGCTTCCCAGCGTGGGCACGACGAGCATACAAGTCCCCTTCATCCTCCCCCCATCCATTGCATATCCGCGGTCGACAGGGCCGGTTATCATCTCGCTGACCGCCCCCCTGCCGCTCTCACTTAGCGCAATTATTCGGGGCACTCGTGAGGGCACTTGCACCTACGCCCGCTGCCTTTTCGTTCGCCTTCCCAGCACTTATTCGATACATGAAAATCGCCACCTGGAACGTCAACTCGCTGAAGGTTCGCCAGCAGCATGTCATCGACTGGCTCGAGCTGAGCCATGTCGATGTCCTTTGCCTGCAAGAACTCAAACTGCCCGATGAAAAATTCCCGCACGCCGAGCTCGCGGCAAAGGGCTATCGCTGCTGGGCCGCCGGGCAGAAGACTTACAACGGTGTAGCCATCGTCGCGCGCGAAGGGATTCACGTCGACGAGTCGAGCATCGTGCGCAACATCCCCGGGTTCACTGACGAACATCAGCGCGTGATCGCCGCGACGATCGAAGGCGTGCGCGTCATCTCGGCGTACTTCCCGAACGGCCAGGCGCCGGGCTCGGAGAAGTTCGCCTACAAGCTGCGTTGGCTGGACGCCCTCGCCCCGTGGATCGCCGACGAAATGCAACGCTATCCCAAGCTCGCGCTGCTGGGCGACTACAACATCGCGCCCGAAGACCGGGACGTGCATGATCCTCAAGCGTGGGTTGGCCAGAACCTCGTCTCGCCCGAAGAGCGCGCCGCCTTCGCCAAGCTGATTGCGCTGGGCCTTGTCGATTCGTTCCGCAAGTTCGAGCAACCCGAGAAGACGTTCACCTGGTGGGACTACCGGATGCTCGCTTTTCGCCGCAACGCGGGGCTGCGCATCGATCACATCCTGCTCTCGCCTACCCTCGCGGAAACCTGCACGCAGTGCGAAGTCGACAGGGTGCCGCGCAAGTGGGACCAGCCCTCCGATCACGCGCCCGTCATCGCGCAGATCGAATGAGCCGGCGGTGATCTTTGAAAGAGGTGGTCGTTGAAAGCGGCGATAGCGATAGTTGAATAGCGGTGCGATGACAAGCGGCGGCCGGTAGGTGAACCTTATGCCCCGCCCGTCAGCCGCCCGCGCCAAGCCCCGCCGCTCACGACTCCAGATGCAGTTCCTGAATCTTTCGCGTGATCGTATTGCGCCCGATGCCCAGCCGCTCGGCGGCTTCCACCTTGCGTCCGCGCGTGAAATCGAGCGCCTCGCGAATCACCGCCGCTTCGAAGCGGCGAGCGAGTTCATCCATCACATCGGCCGTGTTCTCGCGCAGCATGCGCGCCACCTCCGCGCGCAAGCCGCTCTCCCACACGCTGACGGGCACGCCAGTCGCCACACCGCCTAGCGTCGCCGGCACGCTCGCCGCCGGCACCCCGTTACGTTCGCCGTCGAGCGACTGAACGCCAGCGTTCGCTGTGGCGAACGGGCCGCCATCACCGCCGGCCACAATTTCGCTGGAACCGCTGGCCGCCCCCGGCACGAGATCGGGCGGCAGATCCTTGATCTCGACCGTCTGTGCCGGCGCCATCACGGTCAGCCAGTTCGCGAGGTTCTCGAGTTGCCGCACGTTGCCCGGGAACGGCAGCGAAGCCAGATAAGCAAGCGCCGCATCCGATACGCGCTTGGGTTCGACGCCGAGATCGCGCGCGCTCTTTTGCAGGAAGTGGCGCGTGAGCAGCGGAATGTCCTCGCGGCGCTCGCGCAAGGGCGGCAAACGCAGCCGAATCACATTGAGCCGGTGATAAAGGTCTTCGCGAAAGAGCCCTTGCCGCACGCGCGATTCGAGATTCTGGTGCGTCGCGGCGATGACGCGCACGTTCGCGCGCAACGGACTGTGTCCGCCCACGCGATAGAACTGCCCATCCGAAAGCACACGCAACAGGCGCGTTTGCAGATCGAACGGCATATCGCCGATTTCATCGAGAAAGAGCGTGCCGTTCTCGGCCTGCTCGAAGCGGCCTTGCCGCATGGCCTGCGCGCCGGTGAACGCGCCGCGTTCATGGCCGAACAGTTCGGACTCCAGAAGATCCTTCGGAATCGCAGCCGTGTTGAGCGCGATGAACGGCCCGTTCGCACGCGGGCTGTGCCGGTGCAGCGCACGGGCGACAAGCTCTTTGCCCGTGCCCGATTCGCCCGTGATCATGACCGTCGCGGCCGAATGGGAAAGGCGCCCGATCGCGCGGAACATGTCCTGCATCGCAGGCGCCTGGCCGAGCATCTCGGGTGTATCGGCAAGCGTCACCTCGCTCGCCTGCGCGCCGCGCAGGCTTTCATCGACGGCGCGGCGAATCAGCTCGACCGCCTTGTCGACATCGAACGGCTTCGCGAGATATTCGAAAGCACCGCCCTGAAACGCAGCCACGGCACTGTCGAGATCCGAGTACGCCGTCATGATGATGACGGGCAAAACGGGCAGCCGCTCGCGTATCGTCTGCAACAGATCGAGACCCGAGGCGCCCGGCATTCTGATGTCGGAGACGAGCACTTGCGGCGTCTCATGATCGAGTGCCGCCAGCGCCTCGCGCACGTTGGCGAAGCTGCGCGTCGCCATGCTCTCGCGTGCCAGCGCTTTTTCAAGCACCCAGCGGATCGATTGATCGTCGTCTACTATCCAGATCGGCTTCATGGAGTGGGTCGTTTATGAGTGAAGCTCAATTGTCGAGCGGCAACAGAATCTGAAACTCCGTATGCCCCGGCCGGCTTTCAACTTCGATCAGGCCGTCATGCTGCTGCACGAAAGTCTGCGCGAGCGTAAGACCAAGACCGCTGCCGTCCTCGCGGCCGGACACGAGCGGATAAAAAATACGGTCGCGGATATCGTCAGGGATACCGGGGCCGTTGTCGATTACACGCAAGTCCAATGCCAGTTTGCAAAGGCGCTTAGCGATCGTCACCTTGCGCGCCACGCGTGTGCGCAACGCAATGCGCGCATCGCCTTCGCTGATCCTGTTGCTCAACGCCTGCGCCGCATTGCGCACGATGTTCAGCAGCGCCTGGATCAATTGCTCCTTATCGCCGCGCAAGTCCGGCACGCTCACGTCGTAGTCGCGCTCGATCGTCAGTCCGCGCGGAAACTCGGCGAGGATGACCGCGCGCACGCGCTCGCACACTTCATGAATGTTGACGTTGCCGACGATATGCGGATGCCGATGCGGCTCGAGCAACCGGTCGACAAGCGTTTGCAGCCGGTCCGACTCTTTCACGATGACTTGCGTGTACTCGCGCAATTCATGGCGCTCGCGCTCGCCCAACTCGAACTCGAGCAACTGCGCGGCGCCGCGAATGCCACCGAGCGGGTTCTTGATTTCGTGCGCGAGATTGCGGATCAGCTGCTTGTTCGCGGTGGCCAGATCGTGAATGCGCTCTTCGCGATCGGAGCGCAGATGGCGCTCGTTCTCGAAGAGCTCGAGCAGCACGTGCTCGGGCGCGCTCTCGAGCGAACCGATGATCGCGTGCACGTGCAGCGCCTCACGCCCGGGCCGCTCGAGAACGGTGTCCAGATGCGTCGCGTGAAAGCGCTGCTCGACGATGGCGGCGATCGTCGCCACGAGTTCGTCGCCGTTCGCGAAGATGTCGGACCACACCATCTGCGTGAGCTGGCGGCGCGATAGGTCGAGCATCGATTCGGCCGACGGGTTCGCGAACGCGACGCGCAACGTGCGCTTGTCGAGCACGAGCACCACCGTCGGCAATGCCTCGAGGCCCGGCAACAGGCCTGACGCCGCAAGCCCCGTGTCGTCGGAAGGCGGCTCAGCAGCCTTCTTCGACCTGATCAAATTCTTGAGCACCATCGTTAAATCATGGCCGCTTGAGGATAACAAACGAAAAAGGGACGGCGCCGCCGTCCCTTCGAGACCGTTTCGCTAGCATCAAACGCGCTTCGCCCGCGAGCGAGGACGAAGCGCATCGTTGCTTACAGCGAGTAGTACATCTCGAACTCGATCGGGTGCGTCGTCATGCGGTAGCGCTGCAGCTCGCCTTCCTTCAGCTCGAGGTAAGCGTCGAGCATGGAGTCGGTGAACACACCGCCGCGCGTCAGGAACTCGCGGTCCTTGTCGAGGGCCTCGAGCGCCTGGTCCAGACCGGCACAGACGGTCGGGATCTTCGCATCTTCTTCCGGCGGCAGATCGTAGAGGTTCTTGTCGGCCGCTTCGCCCGGGTGAATCTTGTTCTGCACGCCGTCGAGACCGGCCATCATCAGCGCCGAGAACGCGAAGTACGGATTCGCCATCGGGTCCGGGAAGCGCGTTTCAATGCGACGGCCCTTCGGGTTCGACACGTGCGGAATGCGGATCGACGCCGAACGGTTGCGTGCCGAGTAAGCGAGCTTCACCGGCGCTTCGAAGTGCGGCACGAGACGCTTGTACGAGTTCGTCGTCGGGTTCGTGATCGCGTTCAACGCACGAGCGTGCTTGATGATGCCGCCGATGTAGAACAGCGCGAACTCGGAGAGGCCAGCGTAGCCATTGCCTGCGAACAGGTTCTGCCCATCCTTCCAGATCGACTGGTGAACGTGCATGCCCGAACCGTTGTCGCCGACGACAGGCTTCGGCATGAACGTCGCCGTCTTGCCGTACGTGTGCGCAACGTTATGCACGATGTACTTGAGCTGCTGCGTCCAGTCGGCGCGTTGCACGAGCGTCGAGAACTTCGTGCCGATTTCGTTCTGGCCTTGGCCGGCCACTTCGTGGTGATGCACTTCGACCGGGATGCCGATCTGCTCGAGCAGCAGACACATTTCCGAGCGCATGTCCTGGAACGAGTCGACCGGCGCGACCGGGAAGTAGCCGCCCTTCACGCCCGGACGGTGACCCGTGTTGCCGTTTTCGAATTCCTTGCCCGCCGACCACGGCGCTTCTTCCGAGCCGATCTTCACGAAGCAGCCCGACATGTCCGTGTTCCATTGGACCGAGTCGAAAATGAAGAACTCGGGTTCCGGACCGAAGTAGGCGGTGTCGCCCAAGCCCGTGCTCTTCAGGTACGCTTCGGCGCGCTTCGCGAGCGAGCGCGGATCGCGTTCGTAGCCCTTGCCGTCCGCCGGTTCGACGACGTCGCAGGTGAGCACGAGCGTCGGCTCTTCATAGAACGGGTCGATGAAAGCGGTGTTGGGATCCGGCACGAGCAACATGTCCGAAGCCTCGATGCCCTTCCAGCCGGCGATCGAGGAGCCGTCGAACGCATGGCCGCTTTCGAACTTGTCTTCGTCGAACGCCGACAGCGGCACCGAAACGTGCTGCTCCTTGCCGCGCGTATCCGTGAAGCGAAAGTCGACAAACTTGACGTCCTCGTCCTTGACGATCTGCATGACGTCGGCCACGGATTTACTCATATCCTTTTCTCCATTGATAAGTTCGGCGGTTCTTCGCTGAGTGCCGCGCCCGGGTCATGGCGCATGCCGGCGCGCAAGAGCGGACCTTCCAGCGATCGCCGCGGGTAACAGCAGCTTTCGTGCCAGCGCGCACCGCCTTCGCGTGCGAAGCGGTGCGCATGCCTTGCACCGGCAAGCAGCCGCGCCCTCGATTGGAACGCGGCCCTCGCGTCGAACGCCCCGCCACGATCCGGTCATCAGCCGCTCGAGCCCCAAACCGGTGCCAAACATTTGCACCACGACGATGCGGCGCCCCATTATGGGGCTTATATTCTCGAATTGCACAACGCTCGAGCGTCACCGCGGTGCGGGGCGCGCCGAATGCGATCATCGCTTATACGTATGGCACTTTCGTTTAGGTCATGGCGCCGCGCTAGAATTGTTCCCTTGCAAACCCAGGAGGCAAAGTCGTCATGAGCTCGCTCGAACAGATCCTGGCGCAGGCCGACAAACGCCGCGCCGAACACCAGTTGACCTATGCGGGCGCCATGGCTCCGGCTGAGGCGTTCGAGTACCTGCAGATGGACCGGGCCGCCCGGCTCGTCGACGTGCGCACACGCGCGGAGCTCGATTGGGTGGGGCGCCCCATTGTCGGCGACGGCCAGTACGCTCACATCGAGTGGACGCGCTATCCCGGCGGCGTGCCGAATCCCGAGTTTCTCGATCAGCTTGGCCAGGTCATGTCGAAGGATACGCCCGTGCTCTTCCTGTGCCGCAGCGCGGCGCGCTCGAAGCTTGCGGCCGTCGCCGCGGCGCAAGCCGGATTCACGCGCGCTTTCGACATCCTCGAAGGCTTCGAGGGCAACAAGGACGGGCAAGGCCACCGCAAGACGGTGGAGGGCTGGTGCCATCGCGGGCTGCCCTGGATGGGCGCATAAAGCTAAGGCTGCGCCTTCCCGGAGCAGCGAATGCGCTGCGCTTGACGTTTAGCGCTTGACCTCTAGCGTTTAGCGGCCGGCGGCCCCGCCGGCGCCCGCGTCCGCGGCCGGTTCGACGATGTCGCCGCCGAGCAGGTGCACCCCCTCGCGCAGCTTGACGAACGCGGCGGCCACGGCCTCGGGCTCGCCTTTTACGCCGAGATCGATATGGCGCCGTGCGAAAACGCCGCCTCGTTCGGCGTCACCGACGCTCGGCAGGCTGAACACGCGCACGCCCGGAAAATCCGCTTCGATTTTCTCCATGAGCGGGGTGAGCGTCGATTCCATCAGCTCGAAGACGTAAAGCGAGCGCTCGGCGTGCGCCACCGCATGGTGCAGATGCGCGTATTTCGTATCGAGCACCCATTCGATCATCGGCCAGGCCATCACCGGAAAACCCGGCACGAAGTGATGGTCGCCAATCGAAAAGCCGGGAATCTTGTTGTAGCCGTTAGGAATGATTGACGCACCGCGCGGAAACACGCCCATGTTGAGACGATGGCGATGCTCGGGCGCCTCCAGGTCGACGGGATGCGGCGAGCCGGCCGGGTGCGTCTCGCGAATCCGCTGGCGGATGAGATCGGCCGCCTCCGGATGCAGCTCGAGGGGCACGCCAAGCGCGGCGGCCGCGCATTGACGCGTGTGATCGTCGGGCGTGGCGCCGATGCCGCCGGTCGAAAATACGATATCGCCCGAGGCGAACGAGCGCGCGAGCGTGGCCGTGATGCGCCCGGGATCGTCGCCGACGTACTCGGCCCACGCGAGCGAAAGGCCGCGCGCGCCCAAGAGCTGGATGACCTTCGGCAGATGCTTGTCGACACGCCTGCCCGACAGGATTTCATCGCCGATGATGATGACGCCAAATGCCATGACCGCCTCGTGAAGAATTGACAACGAAAACAGCGCTCATCGTCGTCGATCCCCGAGGCCGCGGCAAGTGCCCGGGAGCGTGCGCGCCGGTGTCGGCGCAGGTGACGGTGCGTTCAGCTTGACCGGACGAGGCGAATCAAGGCGCGGGCAATGCCGTGCGGGCGTTGGCACCGCCCTGCCCGCCGCCCTGCCCACCGCTCTGCCCACCGCTCTGCCCACCGCTTGGCCCACCGCCGGTTTCGGCTTCCTCGGCCCGCATGCGATGCAACGCGTACAGGCAATAGTGGCCGAACCACAGCGCGGAAAAGATGAGGATGAACGCGTAGATCCAGATCGTGGCGGCGGCGATGACGGGAAAGAGCACGACGAGCCAGACCGACCACGCCCAGATCAGCGTCGGCAGCGTGCCCATGAGGCCGCTTGCCACGCCGATCGCCAAAAGCGGCAGCCGATGCCGGCGCACGAGCGCGACGCGCTCGGCGCGGCTCGCATGCACCGCAAGTGCGTCGTAGGTCATGACGCGATACGTGAGCCAGCCCCACAAGAGCGGCGGTATCAGCGCAAACAATGGCGGGATGAGCCACAGCGGCAGCGTGACCACGAAAAGGAAAATGCCGATGAGCGTCGTGGCCAACGCATGAGCGAGGCTGCCGTACCACGTGCCCCCGTGCCGCTGCTCGAGCGCCGCGAAGCGCCGCATCGACAAATGCCGCATGACCATCGGCATGGAGATCGTCGCAATCAGCAAGAGCACGGTGGTGACGATCAGCGGAATCGCCACCACGATGACGATGAACGGCGCGAGCGCCGTATGGAGCGAACCGAGCCCCACCCAGTCGAACGCCCGGTCGAGCGTCGCGCCGGTCGCCGAGCCGCCGAGCCATCCGCGCACCGTGCCGACGAACGTCTGCCAAGTGAACCAGAAGAAGAGCCCCCACCCCACGGAGGCCACTAGAAACGGCATGAGCGTGAGCCACAGCATGCGCGGATGCAGCGCGCTCGCCATGGCCCGGCCGAATGAGCGCAGCAGATCGTTCATGGGCGCTCGGTCTTTCAGGCCGCGGCGGCGTCCCCGCCGCTGCCCGGTGCCGCGCCTCGCTGCCCGAGCCGGCGAGCGATGCGCACAAACGCGAGCCAGTGCTGCGCGAAAAACCCTTCGCCATACGATTGCCCTTCGTACTGCTGGCGAATGCCCGTCGGCTCGACGGTGCGGTTCCACGACGCCGTCTTGAACAGCATGTCCCACCACGGCAACAGGACGCCGAAGTTGCAGCCATAGGCGGTGCCCTCATGGCCGTAGCCGACCGCGTGGTGGCGGCGATGAAACGCCGGGCTCACGATGAGCCGTTCGAGCACCCGCCCGAAATCGACCCGCGCATTGACGTGCTGCACGCTCTGCGCAAAGTTGGTCACCGCCGTCAATACGACGAACTGCGTCGGCGCAATGCCGATCGAAAGCGCGATCGCCGCGAAAAAGGCAGCTTGGAGGACATCGTCGAGCAAATGATTGCGATCGTCGCACCAGAGCGACATCTGCCGCTGACTGTGATGCACGGCGTGCAGTTCCCACCAGATGCCGATGCGATGCTGCCAGCGGTGATACCAGTAGCCGGCGAAGTCGAGCACGACCAGATAGATGAAGAACGCCACGAACGGCTGCGAGGTCACGCCCGGCCACAGGTTGTCGAGATCGATGTTGGCGATGTCGTGGTAACGCAGCCAGACTTGCGTGTTGTCGAAAATCGGCTGGAACGCGAAGAAGAAGAACAGATTGAAAAGGCCGAGCTTCGAGATCCACGTATAAAGCACATCGACACGCACGGCCTTGCGGTTTTCCCATCGCTCGACGGGGCGCAGCGCCTCGAGCGGTCGCAGCAGCACGTACATCGCGACGATCGTGAAAAAGCCGATGATCACCGGATACAGCGCATCGTAGGCGTCTTCGTCGTAGTCCATCCAGCCAAGCTTGAAAAGCAGCGGCTGAACGATGTCGACATAAGCCCAGGTTTGCACCGCCGCGACGGCGCTATCGAGCAAAGAGATCAGATGGATCATGTGAGCTTGAATGCGATTCGCAGGCGCTCAGGCGCCATTGGGCGCCGTCACGGGCGCCCGATCGAAGAAATAGATGCCGTGCGGCGAACGGCCGACCGGGATCGTCTGAACGAGCTTGCGCGTCGTCAAGTCGATGATGCCGACGTGCTTCGCGAAGCGAAACGTCACCCAGAGGTAGCGCTTGTCGGCCGTGAGCTCCATGTCGTCGGGGCCCGGCATGAGACCGGTGATGTCGCCGACGTTGGTGAGCGTGTCCTCGTCGATGATGCTGATGGTGCTTGCGACACGGTTGCTGACGGCCACGTGCTTGCCGTCGTCGAGCGAACGGAAGTTGTGCGCGCCCTGGCCCGTGTGAATGCGCTTGACCACCTTCTGGCTGCGCCAGTCGATGACGGCCACGTTGTCCTCGCCCGTCATGCCGACGAGCAGGTATTTTTCACCGGGCGTCATCCAGAGGCCCGCCGGCGTGTCGCCGACCTTCATCTTCCACTTGAGGGTCTGCGTCGGCAGGTCGACCGCCACCACTTCGCCCGACACCTGAAGCGAGACGTACACCGTCTTGCCGTCGTTGGAAAACGCCATGTGGCTCGGCATGGTCGCGAGCGGCAGGCGCTTGGCGAGCGTCGGCGCGTTCGTCGCGTCGTCGTAATGGTAGATGTCGAGCCGATCCAGGCGCAGACCCGTCGTCACAAACCATCTCCGGTCGGGCGAGAAGCCGATCTGATAGGGATCCTCGATGCCTTCGAGCGTGTGCTGCACTTTGCCTGTCTTCGGATCAACGAACATCAGATTGTTCGATACCGAATCGGCGACGATAAGCGACTTGTTGTCCGGCGTCGCCATCAAATGGTGCGGCTCCTTGCCGGTCGGCACCTTGCCGACGACCTGGTGCGTCGCTTCGTCAATCAATGCGAGGGTCGCCTCGCCGGAGTTGAGCACGATGACGTTGTTCGCGTGCGCGGCGGGTGCGAGAAGGCCCGCCACCGCGAAAAGCGCCGCTGCGATTGCCGCGCTGGCGCGCTTCGCGCCGGAAAGAAAAGATGTCTGCATAAAAACTCGTTCAATTGGGCCGACGCAATCTTAAAACGTTTGCGGCCGCACGCGGTTGACGGTATTGGCAAAATCGCCCCATCTTTTTCAGCATGGTGTGCGGCGCAACGCACGTCCGCACATATGGGCATATGGGGGTCTTATCGCCTGAGGCCGCCGCTGGCGCTGGCACGTGCCGCTACCGCTGCATCGATTCCCATACTTTATGCAGCCGTTTCACGGAGACCGGCATCGGCGTACGCAACTCCTGCGCAAAGAGCGAAATGCGCAACTCCTCGAGCAGCCAGCGGAACTCGGCGAGCCGCGCATCGGCCACGCCGCCGCGCGTCGACTGCGCGCGCTGATAGTGCTGCAAGAGCGGCGCGATCTCGGCGAACTGGCGCGCGTCGCGCGCAGAATCAGCCTTCAGCTTGTCGATGCGCAGCGCCACGCCCTTCAAGTAGCGGGGGAAATGCGCAAGCTGCGCGTAAGGCGTATCGACGATGAATCGTTTGCCGATCAACGCCTGCACTTGCTGCTGCATGTCGGCGAAAGCGGCCGCAAAGGGCTTGGCCTGCGCGAGCTTCTTCGTCACCGACGCGTACTCGGCAAGGATTTGTCCGACGAGTCGCGCTATTTCCTGCGCAAGCAGCGATAAGCGACTCTTGCCTTCGTCGCGGCGCGCGTGAAAGCTCGCGTCGTCGTCGGGCAACGGCTCTTGCAGGCAGGCGCGATCGAGCGCGGTGTCGACCAACTGGTCGCGCAGCGCCTCTTGCGTGCCAAGCGGCATGAACTGCAGCGCCATTTCGCGCAAGCCCGGCAGGTTCTTCTCGAGGTATTTGATCGGCTCGCGCAACTGCAGCGCAAAGAGGCGGCGCAACCCCGCGCGGTGCGCACGCGCCGCTTCGTCGGGCGAATCGAAGACTTCGACGTCACAGTGCGTCGTGCGATCGACAAGCGCCGGATAGCCGAAGAGCGTCTGACCGCCGCGCCGGATCTCGAGCAACTCCGGCAGCTTGCCGAAATTCCAGGTCGTCAGGTTGTCATAGAGCGCGGTCGTCGCGGCGCCAGCCGGCGGGGCACTCGCCGCTGTGCCCATTGCCGAAGCCGGCGCTGACGCCGCCCTTCTTTCGTTGCGCGATGCGCTGCCCTGCCCGCTCGCGCCCGACGCTTCGCTCGCGCCCGGCGCTTCGCGCGCTGCCAGCGCGGGCGTGGCCCCGACTGCGCCGAGCGTCGTGCCGGCCGCCAGCTTTTGGAATTGCCGCTGCGCGTCGCCGCCCAGCTCGGCCCGCAGTTGCGCGAGATTGCGTCCCATCGCAAGCTGCCTGCCGTGCTCGTCGATGACCTTGAAGTTCATGAACAGGTGTGCGGGCAACGTCTCGAGCTTGAAATCGGTTGCTTTCATCGCGACTTGCGTCGTTTCCCGCACATCGGCGATGAGCGCGTCAATCAAGCCCCCTGCGCCGAAGCGCTCGCTCGTGCGCTCGACAAAACCGGCCGCGTATTCGGGCAGCGGCACGCAATGGCGACGCAATTTCTGCGGCAACGACTTCAGCAGCAGTTGCACCTTCTCCTTCAGCATGCCCGGCACGAGCCATTCGGCGCGCCGCGCATCGACCTGATTGAGCGCGTAGAGCGGCACGGCGAGGGTCACGCCATCGCGCGGGGCGCCGGGCTCGAAGTGATAGCTGAGCCCCATGTCGATGCCCGCCATCGCCATGCGCTTCGGGAAGAGATCCGTGGTGACGCCGGCTGCCTCATGACGCATCAAATCGTCGCGCGACAGATAGAGCAGCCGCAGCTTGTCCTCAGGCAGGCCGCTCTTTTTCACTTCATCGCGATACCAGTGCTCGAAGGCCGCGCCCGTGTAAATGCCTTGCGGCACGGCCTGATCGTAGAACGCGAAAATCAGCTCGTCGTCGACCAGCACATCCTGTCGGCGAGACTTGTGCTCCAGTTGCTCGATGTCCGCAAGCAGCTTGCGGTTGTGCGCAAAGAACCCGAGCTTCGTGTCGAACTCGCCTTCGACGAGCGCGCCGCGAATAAAGACCTCTCTCGCGCGCGCCGGGTCCTGCGCGCCGAACGCAACCCGCCGACGGTGATAGACAGGCAGCCCGTACAGCGCGGCCCGCTCGAACGCCGACACGTGCGCCGGGCGCTTTTCCCAGTGCGGCTCCGAGAGCGACTTCTTCAAGAGATGCGCCGCCACCTTCTCGATCCACTCAGGCTCGATTTTCGCGAGGCAGCGCGCATACAGGCGGCTCGTCTCGACGAGCTCGGCCGCCACCACCCAGCGCCCCGCCTTCTTCACAAGCGACGATCCGGGCCACAGGAAGAATTTGATGCCGCGCGCACCGAGGTAGTGCGGTTCGTC
>DASZGN010000182.1:0-1648 GCA_035938775.1 Trinickia sp. | reverse complement strand
ACGATGAACTCGCGCCGTTCATTCGATCACCTCGTCGGCGCGCACGAGAAACGATTCGGGGATAGTCAGCCCGAGCGCCTTGGCGGTTGTAAGATTGATGACGAGATCGAACTTGGTCGCCTGCTCGACCGGAATTTCGCCCGCCTTCGCCCCGCGAAGAATCTTGTCGACATAATCGGCGGCGCGTCGGAACAGGTCCGGGATGTTTAGTCCGTAGGACATCGTCGGCAGGCGTGCGGCTAGCGCCAAGATGTTTCACTCCGACAGCGTGATGGGCTTGCTGAACTCCGAGGTGGCACCGTCGGCTGACGTGAGCGTGGCGGTGAACGAGGCCGGCATCGCGGCGAGCTTGGAGGCATCGACCGTGAGCGAGAATTTCCCGTTGCCCTCCGCGTCCGACGTAGTCACGACATCGCCGAGAAATATTTCGCCTTCGCCACTGCCCGACGCACGATTGCCGAACACTTCGACGGTGAACCGTGACAGCGGCTTGCCCCGTAGGGCGCCTTGCACGGTGAGCCCGTTCGCGCTCTTGCGCGCGCGCTCGAGCGTGGGGGCGGCGAGAGCGCCGTTCGGCGGCGCTTGGCAGTTGGGCGCGCCATCCGGGCAAATCTTGGCGAGGCTTCCCGGCGCCGGAGCGACGCCGATGCCGCGCTTGCCGACATAGCGTTCGTGCTCGCCGCTCGGCAGGCCGAATACGATGCCGCCCTTGCGGATGTCGGGGTCGCAGCTGCCGCCGGCGAAGCAGCGCTCGATCTTTTGGCCATTGCCGTAGATGGCGTTGCGGGAAATCCATGCCATCGTCATGTCGGGCGCCGGCCGCACCGCGATGCCCACGGCGTTGCCGTAAATGACGTTGCCGTCGATGATATTGCCGGCGCCGGAGAGGCTCAGACCGAAGGCATTGTTGGTGAAGATATTGGCGGCGATGTAGTTGCGGTGTCCCCAGTTGATTTGCAGGCCGTCGGAATATCCTTCGAAGCGGTTGCTCACCACGGTATTGTCGTTTCCGAGCAGGATTTCGATGCCCTGCGACGGCTCCGGGTTGGCGTCGGTCGAGCGGAACACATTGTCGGCGACCAGATTGAAGGCAGCGCCACGGGTGAGCTCGAGACCGTCGCCGTTGTCGAGAAATTCGTTGCGCTGCACCTTGTTGTGCACGGTGGTCGTGGCGGTGGGATTGCCGTTGCCGTCATCGCCCGTGAGCATCACGCCCGCGCCACCGCGATTGGCGACGATGCGGTTGTCGTGAATAAAGTTGCCGCTCGAGCGGTGGATCAGCACGCCGATGCAGAAGTTGCGAATTTCCAACCCGCTGATCTCGACGCCTTGGGTGTCGACCATGGCAAGGCCGGGATTGCTGGTCGTGCGCACATTGGTGCCGTATTGGCCGGGAACGGCGCCCGGGCAAGTTTGCGAACCCTTGTCCTCGATGTAGCCGGAGCCGTCGAGGGCGATGAATTCGCCGCTGCGCTTCCATGGCGCGCCCTCGATCGCCACCGGTCCTTTGATTGACGGCAGCGGGGACGCCGGCTTGATCACGTGCGGTGCTTGACCTGCCGGAGCGATCTCGATGCGGAAGCGTCCGGGCGCCGCGTTGTTGCGCTCGATCGCCCAGCGCAGCGAACCTTCGCCGCCGTCATCGGCG
>DASZGN010000181.1:0-4468 GCA_035938775.1 Trinickia sp. | reverse complement strand
ACCGGCGGGCCCGGTGCGCCTCGTTTGCCCACGCCTTGGCAAGCGGATCGACATCGACTTGCAGCGCCCCGGTTCGATACCGTGGTATGCGGTGACGACATGGACCGAGGCCGATGTGTCCGATTTTTACTGCGTGGAGCCGTGGCTCGGCCTGCCCGATGCCATACACAACGGCTTCGGGTTGCGTTGGCTCGCGCCCGGTCAAAGCGAGACGGCCGCGCTGCGCATCGTCGTCGCCAACGCGCTTTGACGAGCAATAAGGTGCGAATGCCGGGAATCACGCGCTAACGCACACCGAGCTAACGGAGCCGACACGATATTTCGCCGTCCTATCGATATGCTGTATCGGATGGCTGAAATCAAAGCCCCGTTAGAATCGAGCGTTTTGAATAATTTCGACCCCGCGTTTAAAACGAGCGCGGGTGCTTTAAAAAGGCGAAACGAGGTCCAATGTTGCGAATAAAAATGATGCGGCTCGCATGCGTGCTGCTGGTAGCGGCGCTTGCCGCATGCGGGTCGGCGCCGGTCGCGCCTGGTTACTATCGCGTCGAGCGCGGCGACACGCTCACGAAGATCGCGCGAAGCCATGGTCAGTCCGTGCAGAGCATCGTGCGCTGGAACAATCTGTCGAACCCCGATGCCATCGAAGTGGGCCAAACGCTGCGCGTCGAGCCGGCGGGCGGCATTGCAACCGCCGGCAACAGCGCGCGCACGGCGGGCCCCTCGGCGGGCGGCGGCGAGCCCTCACGGGCGCCGGCGGGCAAGGCTCCCGACGCCCCGCCGCCCGCGTCCGCCATTTCGCTCATCTGGCCCACTACCGGCAAGCTCGCACGCGGCTTTGACGGCGCGAATTCGAAGGGCATCGACATCGTCAATGCCGCCGGCACGCCTGTCGTCGCGGCGGCGCCGGGTACCGTCGTCTATGCGGGTAACGGCCTGCGCGGGTATGGCAATCTGCTCATCGTCAAGCACCACGCCGACTTTCTGACCGCCTATGCGCATAACCGGGCGCTCTTCGTCAAGGAAGGCCAGCAGGTGACCCAAGGGCAAAAGATCGCGGAGATGGGCGATACCGACAACGACCGCATCGCGCTGCATTTCGAGCTGCGCTATGGAGGACGATCGATCGATCCGGCGCGCTATCTGCCCCCGCGTTGACGAACGCCGCACCTCGATCGCACCGCCGGGAACGAGGGGTGCGGTGTGACGCAACACAAAAAGGAGCCCGGCTGGAGCCGGGCCAACGGGGGTTCGGCGCAGTGAGGCAAAGGACCGGTTCGCCGTGCGCCAGTTACAAATCTAAAACATTTCGCAATGCATCGACAATCCGGTCGCACGGGAATTTGACATTATTGGCCTAATCCGCCGAGATAATGTCAGAGAACCACGAGATGAATAGCAATGAACTGTGGAATTAAACGGCGCTCAGGCTTGACAGCAGGGCGATTTCGGCCACGAAACAGCAATTTGAAGCCGTAATTCGTTGGGTTACATAACAAAAATAACATTAGACGGCGGCGACTGAAATTGCTGTATAGTTTCTATTATCTCTTATCGGACGATTTAAAAAATACGACGAGACGACACAATCAGGAGACGACAGCATGCTTTCCCCAGCCGATACCTACGAAGCACTCGTCGAAAACTTCAACTGGCATGTTCCCGCGCGCTACAACATCGGTGTCGATGTCTGCGACAAATGGGCCGACGGCAGCGCGCGCCTCGCACTGATCTATGAAAGACGCGACGGCTCAATCGTCCGATACAGCTTCGACGATCTGAAAGCGCTGTCGAACCAGCTCGCAATGAGCTTTGCGCAGCATGGCGTCGCGCGCGGCGAGCGCGTCGGCATCTTCTTGCCGCAGGCCCCCGAAACCGCCCTCGCTCATCTGGCCGCCTATAAGCTCGGCGCCATCGCGGTGCCGCTCTTCGCGCTCTTCGGTGTCGAGGCGCTCCAGTACCGGCTGGCGAACAGCGGCGCGCGTGCGCTTGTCACCGATTCCGCAGGGCTTCAAAAAATCGCCGCCCTGCGCGCAACGCTCCCTGATCTGGAAACCGTCTACTGCATCGACGGCGAGCCCGACGCGCTAAAAGCCGCTGGCGCGGTGCCGTTCTGGCCCGCGCTCGAAGGCGAGCCCACGACGTTCGAGCCGGTCGATACCGCCGCCGACGACCCGGCCGTCATCATCTATACCTCGGGCACGACAGGCAAGCCGAAGGGGGCGCTGCACGCCCATCGCGTCCTCCTCGGACATTTGCCTGGCGTCGAGATGCCGCTCGCGTTCTTTCCCGATGGCGCGCGGCTCATGTGGACGCCGGCGGACTGGGCGTGGATCGGCGGGCTGCTCGACGTGCTGCTGCCCGCGTGGCATCACGGCGTACCGGTGCTCGCCCGCCGCTTCGAAAAATTCGACGCCGACGCGGCGTTCGACCTCATGGCGCGCCACGGCGTCACGCATGCCTTCTTGCCGCCGACGGCGCTCAAGATGCTGCGCACCGTCGATCGTCCGGCCGAGCGATATGACCTTTCGCTCGTGGCCGTCTCGAGCGGCGGCGAATCGCTCGGCGAAGAGCTGATCGAATGGGGCCGCTCGGCTTTGGGCGTGACGCTCAACGAGTTCTACGGGCAAACCGAATGCAACGTCGTGCTGAGCTCGTGCGGCGTGCTCTTCGAGCCGCGCATCGGCTCGATCGGCCGTGCGGTGCCGGGGCATCGCGTGGCGATCGTCGACGACGCCGGCCGTGTACTGCCGGCGGGCACCGAGGGCAATATCGGCATACGCGCGCCCGACCCGGTGATGTTCCTCGGCTACTGGCGCAACCCCGAGGCCACGCGCGAAAAATTCGCGGGCGAATACCTCGTGACGGGCGACATCGGCGTCATGGATGAGGACGGCTTCGTGCGCTTCGTCGGCCGCAACGACGACGTGATCACGAGCGCGGGCTACCGCATCGGCCCGGGGCCGATCGAGGACTGCCTGCTGGGACACCCCGCTGTGCGCATGGCCGCCGTGATCGGGGTGCCCGACGCGACGCGCACTGAAATCGTCAAAGCGTTCATTGTGCTCAATGCGGGCTTTGCGCCGAGCGATGCGCTCGTACGCGAGATCCAGGAGCACGTGAAGACGCGGCTTGCGGCGCATGAGTATCCGCGCGCCATCGCGTTCGTCGATAGCCTGCCGATGACGGCAACGGGCAAAATCATCCGGCGCGAGCTGCGGCGAATCTGAACGCGGCGCGCGCTCCCGGTGCGGCAAACGTGTTAGGGCCTGTTCACCAGGCCCTAAGCCATGCGCCTCAACACACCGTCGCGCAGCAGAAAATGGTGATAGAGCGTGGCGGCGACATGCAGGCCGATCAGCCCGAGCATGCCCCACGCGAGGAGCTGATGAATGTTGCCGAGCACGTGCCCGGCGGCCGAGCCCACGGGTGCGAGCGGCGGCAGCGCAATAGCGCCGAAAAGCTTCACCGACCAGCCGCGCGCGGAGGCGTTGGCCCAGCCTGCAAGCGGCTGGATGATGAGCAGCGCGTAGAGCAGCCCATGCGTCAGGCGAGCGATTTGCTGAAGCATCGGGGAGCCCTCGACGACATCGGGCTCGGCGCGCACGAAGCGCCAGACAATGCGCACGATCATGACGGCGACAATCGCCGTGCCGAGCTCGAGATGCCAGGCGATGAGGCCAAGCGGCTGGGTGCCGCGATGGATGCCCGGCATCGTCCAGGCGACGACATACTGCGCCACCACCAGCGCCACGATGAGCCAGTGGAGAAAACGAGCGAAAGGGTCGTACCTCGGAACGGTTGAACTCATGCGTACTCCCGGCGTTTGTTTGAGCGATTCGATGAGCAATGGCGCAACGGACTTTATCCGGCGTTAGCGTCGACGACAAGACCACGAGACGAAATGCGCTCGCGATTCCAACCCACGTAGCGGCCCAGGCACCAGGCCGCCATTGTTCGGAAATTGAAAGCCAGCAATGCTCACGCCCAGCGATGGTTCATAATGACGCCCCGCTTTGCCTTCCCTTGCACTACCGATGACCTCCGAGAACAGCAGCGCCCAGAGCTCCCTTTACATGAAGCTTCTCGCCGAAACCGCGAAGATCGGCTGGTCCGAGCTCGAGCGCTTTTTCGCGCGCGGCATTTTGTTGCGCGTTGCGCGCGATCTCGACCTGGTCAGCGTCGCCGAAGCGATTGCGGCCGACGACACGGCGCAAGTCGCCCAGTGGCTCTCGGCGGGCCTCCTCGAACGCGTGCAGCCGGAAACGGCCGCCGACTTCGCGGCGCGCGACCCCGAACTCTGGGCGGTCGTCGTGTCGCCGTGGGTGTGTGTCCAGGAGCGCGGCTAGGCGCCGGGCGCGAGGCGCACCACCCGGTTTGGCTGGCCGTGTCCTACTATGTATGCGTGGCTGCAATCATGTATGCGTGGCTGCAATCGGGAAAAGGAGGCTGCCATGGATCCTGAATC
>DASZGN010000180.1:0-4122 GCA_035938775.1 Trinickia sp. | reverse complement strand
TTTGCCGGCGATAAAGGTGACCATCAGCAGGGATACAGGCAAGAACAACGGCGGCGTGAGTGTAGTCTTTGGCAGCTTCGTCGGATTGAAACTGGTGCCCGTCAGCGCAAGCGCTATCGCGGTGGTATCACGGCCGGGTATGGTGGGGTCAAACGGCCTGTTCCCGGTGGCAATTACCAAATGCATGTTCGACAATTATTGGGACTCGACGAATAACAAGCCGAAAACGGCCACCAGCACCAGCCCATTGCCGAATCAGGACTCATCGTTGACGCAGGTTGTCGGTCAGCCCTACACGTTTTGGATCACGTCGTCCTATCACGCCGGTCCCTGCGAATCCGGGCAGTGGACGACATTTGACACCGCCAGCAACAATGTTCCAGATGTGGCGGCGCTCATCCCCAATGGATACGCGGGCTCAATGAGCATTGGGCAATCGCCGGGAACCTATATTGCCCCCGGCACGAAAACGGCGCTTTACAGTCCCGTCGACGCTTGCACTGCGGAGGGCGACGCATCGTGCGAGTACGTTGTGGTGCCGGTTGTTCAGGATCTGACCGAGAAGACGTTTCAGCAGGTCCTGGCATTCGCTTGCCTTCACATCGACAAGGCGGTTGGCGGCAGCGGCAAATACATTCAGGCGGAGATGAGCAACAACCCGGATAAATGCGAAGGTGTGGGCTCGAGTGGCATCGGGCCATCGTATGGTGCGATTACGCCACCGAGTCTGGTGCAATAGCGCGTCTTTTCGAACTCCCGACGTTTTTCCGCTGCAAAACGCTCGGGCCGCCGCGCCCCTTGCATCTTGCCCTTGGCACGGCGGCGCGCTCGTGAAGATCGGGCCTGTTCAAAAGTCGCTGTCGAGACCGTCCTGCACTTGCTCGGCTGCACGGAGCACGGCACGCGCCTTGTTTTCGGTTTCTTGCCATTCGGATTCGGGCACCGAATCGGCGACGATACCCGCTGCCGCCTGCACGTACAGATTGCCGTTATGAATGATGCCCGTGCGGATGGCAATCGCGAGATCCATCTCTCCCGTGAACGACAGATAGCCGACAGCGCCGCCGTAAAGCCCCCGCTTGACCGGCTCGAGCTCGTCGATGAGCTCCATCGCGCGCACCTTGGGCGCGCCCGATAGCGTGCCGGCCGGAAACGTTGCGCGCAGCACGTCGAAGTTTGTCATGCCAGGCTTGAGCCGGCCTTCGACCGAGCTCACGATGTGCTGCACGTGAGAGTACTTTTCGATGACCATCTTGTCGGTGACGGCAACCGTGCCCGTTTGCGCGATGCGGCCCACGTCGTTACGGGCGAGATCGATCAGCATCACGTGCTCGGCGATTTCCTTCGGATCGTTGAGCAGCTCGGTTGCGAGCTCGGCATCGCGCTCGGGTGTGTTGCCGCGTGGGCGCGTGCCGGCGAGCGGGCGAATCGTGACGATGCGGTCCTCGCCGCGCTTTTCCTGGCGCACGAGAATTTCCGGGGACGCGCCAATCACATGAAACTCGCCGAAGTTATAAAAGTACATGTACGGCGACGGATTCAACGAACGCAGCGCACGATAGAGCGACATCGGATTGTCCCGATACGGCTTGATCAGACGCTGGCCGATTTGCACCTGCATCAGCTCGCCCGCGGCGATGTATTCCTTCGCGCGGCGCACGGCGCTCAGATAATCGTCGCGTGCGAACTCGCGATAGGTTTCGGTGCGCACGCTGGGCGACGTGACGGGCGGCTGCACCGTCGTGCGCAGACGCTGGCGCAATTCGCGCAGACGTTGCTTCGCGCGGGCATACGCTTCAGGCGTCGACGGATCGGCGTAGACGATCAGATAAAGCTTGCCGGCGAGATTGTCGATGACGGCGACTTCCTCGGTGAGGAGCAGCTGGATGTCCGGCAGGTCGAGATCGTCGGGCGGCGCCGTATGCGCCAGTTTCTTTTCGATGTAGCGAACGGCGTCGTAGCCGAAATAGCCGGCGAGGCCGCCGCAAAAACGCGGCAAGCCGGGGCGCTGCGCGACCTTGAAGCGCGCCTGGAATTGTGCGATGAAATCGAATGGATCGCCTTGGTGCGTTTCGACGATCTGGCCGTCGCGCACGACTTCCGTCACGCCGCTTCTCGTGCGCACGAGCGTGCGCGCCGGCAGACCGATGAACGAGTAGCGACCGAACCGCTCGCCGCCGACCACCGATTCGAGCAGGAATGAATTCGCGCCGCTGCGCTCGGCGTGCGCAAGTTTCAAATAGAGGGATAGCGGCGTTTCGAGATCGGCAAGCGCTTCGGCGATCAGCGGAATGCGGTTGTAGCCCTCGTTCGCGAGGGACTGGAATTCGAGTTCGGTCATGTTCCGATCCTGTTCGTATGGCCGGCGCTTATTGCTTAGAGCATGGAGCGATGGCAAGCCAAGCAAAGCGCAGCGGCAAGCCGTAAGACCGAGCCCCGGACGCGAGCGTGGCGTCGCGTTATCCGGCGGGCGGTGTCGGTGGTGCGGCAAATGGGCAAATGTGGCGCAAAGGCGCGGGGAAATCAAAAAACGGCGCTGGAACGCATGCGTGCCAGCGTACCTCGAAAGAGGTTAGCGCGACGAGCGACGCCAGGGCCAGGCTCCCCGGTCGATGCTGCTCGGACTCCGTTTTTTGCTCAGAAACATGAGGGATGACTAAATCGCCGATGATTGAGACGTTGCGTCAAGGCTCGCATGATGGTCGGCAATGACCGTTGCGGCGGCTAGCAACGAGGGGACTATACCATCCGAATTTATCGTCTGTATAGCTTTGCCGTGGTTGTAGCCGTAGGGCACGGTCAGCGTTGCCATGCCTGCTGCGCGGCCGGCAAGCGCATCGTTTTCGGAGTCGCCGATCGCGACCGCCTCTTCGGGGGCCACGCCCATTGCGGCGCAGGCGGCGAGCATCGGCTGTGGATCGGGTTTTTTGCGCGGCAGGCTGTCGCCGCCGAGCACGACGGCGAAACGGCGCGCGAGCCCGTACTGCTCGAGCAGCGCGACGGCGAACCGATGGGGCTTGTTCGTCACGCAGGCAAGGCGCAGGCCGGCGTCGGAGAGCGCCGCGAGACCGGGTTCGACGTCGGGGTACAGCCGCGCGTGGCGTCCATTTACCTTGGCGTATTCGGCCTGATAGAGCGCGAGCGCTTCGTCGAAGCGGGCATCGCGCTCATCGGGGGAAAAACGCGCGGAGAGCACGCTGCGGATCAGATGCTCGGAGCCTTTGCCGACATAACCGATCACTTCCTCGCGCGTCACAGGCGCGGCGTTGAGCTGCGCGAGCATGCCGTTCAGGCCGGCGGCGAAGTCGTCGGCGGTATCGACCATCGTACCGTCGAGATCGATGACCGCAGCCTTCAGACGACGGGCGGGTAAGCTTGGCGCATCGCTCGCGATGATTTCGGCAGACATGCTCAAGCGCTCGTGACGGTGGCGAGTTGGCTGCGCATTTCGTCGATCACCGCGCGATAGTCGGGCTTGCCGAAAATCGCCGATCCGGCGACGAACGTATCGGCGCCGGCCGCCGCGATTTGCGCGATGTTGTCGGTCTTCACGCCACCGTCCACTTCGAGATGGATCTCGCGGCCGGTTCGCTCGCGGTAAGCGTCGATGCGTGCGCGGGCGTCACGCAGTTTGTTGAGCGCTTCGGGAATGAAGGATTGGCCGCCGAAGCCGGGATTCACGGACATGATCAGCACGAGATCCACGCGATCCATCACGTGATCAAGGTAGCTGAGCGACGTAGCGGGATTGAAGACGAGGCCAGCCTTGCAGCCGTGATCGCGGATCAGCGACAGCGTGCGGTCGATGTGGTCCGACGCCTCGGGATGGAAGCTGATGAGATTCGCGCCCGCCTTGGCGAAATCAGGGACGATGCGATCGACCGGCCGCACCATCAGATGCACGTCGACGGGCACTTGCACGTGAGGGCGGATGGCCTCGCAGACGAGCGGGCCGATCGTGAGATTGGGCACGTAATGGTTGTCCATCACGTCGAAATGGATCCAGTCGGCGCCGGCGGCGACGACGTTGCGGACCTCTTCGCCAAGCCGCGCGAAATCGGCCGAAAGAATGCTGGGAGCGATGCGAAATTGCGTCATGGCTGCTTAAGTTGCCAGATGGCT
>DASZGN010000179.1:0-4576 GCA_035938775.1 Trinickia sp. | reverse complement strand
ATTCTGGCCGGCGCCGGCAGCGGCAAGACGCGCGTGCTGATCACGCGCATCGCATGGCTCGTCAGCCAAGGGCTCGCCTCGCCGGCGACCGTGCTTGCCGTCACCTTCACGAACAAGGCGGCGCGCGAAATGATGGCGCGGCTTTCGGCGCTCTTGCCCATCGACACGCGCGGCATGTGGATCGGCACCTTTCACGGCCTGTGCAACCGCATGCTGCGCGCCCATCATCGCGATGCGGGGCTGCCCGCGACGTTCCAGATCCTCGATAGCGCCGATCAGCTCTCGGCGATCAAGCGTCTGTTGAAGGGCCTGAACATCGATGACGAAAAGTACCCGCCGAAGAACCTGCAGTATTTCATCAACAACGCGAAGGAGCAGGGCCTGCGGCCCGATCAGGTCGACGCGAACGACAACTTCAACCTCAAGTTCGTCGAGCTTTACCGCGCCTATGAGCAGCAGTGCCAGCGCGAAGGCGTGGTCGATTTCGCCGAGCTGCTCTTGCGATGCCATGAACTGCTCACGCACAACGCGCCGCTGCGCGCGCACTACCAGGCGCGCTTCAAGCACATTCTCGTCGACGAATTCCAGGATACGAACAAGCTCCAGTACGCGTGGCTCAAGCTGCTGGCGGGCCAGTCGAACGCCATCTTCGCCGTCGGCGACGACGATCAGTCCATCTACGCGTTTCGCGGCGCGAACGTCGGCAACATGCTCGACTTCGAGCGCGAGTTCAACGTGCGGCACCTCATCAAGCTCGAGCAGAACTATCGCTCGCATGGCCACATTCTCGATGCGGCGAACGAGCTGATCGCGAACAACTCGCGCCGGCTCGGCAAGAACCTGCGCACCGATGCCGGGCACGGCGAGCCCGTGCGCGTCTACGAGGCCGCGACCGATATGCAGGAAGCGGGCTGGATCATCGAGGAGATCCGCGCGCTTCTGAATACCGGCTCCGCACGCGGCGAAATCGCCGTGCTCTATCGCAGCAACGCGCAGTCGCGCACGATCGAGCACACGCTCGTCAACGCGGGCATTCCCTATCGCGTCTATGGCGGCCTGCGCTTTTTCGAGCGGCAGGAAGTGAAGCACGCGCTCGCGTACCTGCGCCTCATCGACAATCCGACCGACGACACGGCGTTCGCGCGCGTGGTCAATTTCCCGACGCGCGGCATCGGCGCGCGCACGATCGAGCAGCTTGCCGACGCGGCACGTCTGTACAACTGCTCGATGGCTGCGGCCATTCCCTATGTCGCGGGCAAGGCGGGCTCGAGCCTCGGCGCCTTTGCGAATCTGATTGCGAAGATGCGTGCGGAAACCGAGCACTTGAGCCTTCCCGAAACGGTCGAGCATGTCGTGCGCGCGAGTGGCCTCGCCGAGTTCTACCAGGGCGAGCGCGAAGGGCAGGACCGGCTCGAGAACTTGCAGGAACTTGTCAATGCGGCCACAGCATTCGTGAGCGAGGAAGGCTACGGGCTCGATACGCCCGCGCGCTCGATTCCCCTCGCACCCGGCGCGACGAGGGCGCCTGAAATCGGTCTGGCGACAGACGATGCTGGCACGACCGTGCTCGATGCCGCGAGCATCACCGACCCGGCGCAGAACCCTGACACGATGACGCCGCTCGCGGGCTTCCTGTCTCACGCGTCGCTCGAAGCGGGCGAGAGCCAGGCGCAAGCGGGGCAAGACGCCGTGCAGTTGATGACGGTGCATGCCGCGAAGGGTCTCGAGTTCACGGCGGTGTTCATCACCGGTCTCGAGGAAGGGCTCTTTCCGCACGAGAACAGCGCGAAGGAGGCCGATGGCCTCGAGGAAGAGCGCCGCCTGATGTATGTCGCGATCACGCGGGCGAAGGAACGGCTTTATCTGTCGTTCGCGCAAAGCCGCATGCTGCACGGGCAGACGCGCTACAACGTGCGCTCGCGCTTTTTCGACGAACTGCCGGAGGCGACGCTCAAGTGGCTCACGCCGAAGGTCGAAGCGGGCGCGCGCTGGGGTGGCCGGTCCGACAACGCGGGCTGGGGCCGCGACTGGTTCGCGCGTCCCGAGCGCCAAGGGGGCGGGGGCTACGCCGCGGAGCAAGCGGTGTCGGCGCCGCTGCCGGCATTCGCCAACGAGCAGCGCGCGGCCGAGACGGGCTTTCGCGTCGGCCAGCAGGTTTTTCATACGAAATTCGGCGAAGGTGCGATTACGGCGCTCGAAGGCAGCGGCCCGGACGCACGGGCGCAAGTCAGATTCAAGCGGCACGGCGAGAAGTGGCTTGCGCTCGCCGTGGCGAAATTGCAGGTGGTCGATTGAACGAACACAACGATAAGAAGCGCACGCTCGGCGTGCTGGCGGCGCTGCCGGAAGAACTTGGCGACGTCGTGGACGCGATGCGCGCCGAAGGCGGCATGCGCACCGTGACGCTCGGGCGGCGCGAGTACCATCTGGGAACCGTGCACGGTGTGCCGTGCGTCGTCACGCTCGCGCGCATCGGCAAGGTCGCGGCGGCGGCAAGCGCGAGCGCGCTGATTCACGTGTTCGGCGTCGAGGCGATCGTTTTCACCGGCGTTGCGGGTGGTGTGGGCAACGGCGTGCGCGTGGGCGACATCGTCGTGGCCGAGACGTTGATGCAACACGATCTCGATGCATCGCCGCTATTTCCGCGCTACGAGGTGCCGCTGCTCGGGCGCGCGCGCTTTGAAGCCGATGCGGCGCTCGCCGGCGCGCTCACGGCCGCGTGCGAGCGCTTCATCGCCGACGAAGGCGCGGCGCTCGTCGAGCGGTTTCATCTGCACGGCGTGCGCGTGCATCGCGGGCTCATTGTGAGCGGCGACCGGTTCGTGTCCAGCGCGCGCGAAGTGGCCGCGCTTGCCGAGGCGGTGCCCGAGGCGCTGGCGGTCGAGATGGAAGGCGCGGCCATCGCGCAGGTGTGCTACGAGCACGATGTGCCGTGTGCGGTGGTGCGAACCATCTCCGATACGGCCGACGACCACGCGAGTGCGTCGTTCACATCGTTTCTGACCGATATCGCCGGCGCGTACTCGTCCGGGATACTCAAACGCTTCCTTGCGGCGTACAAGTAGACCGGTCGAGTAGCAGCGGCGCATTGCTGCGCCGCCGCCCCCTAAGAACGGAGCGTGCGACTTTCACCGCACTCCGCTCAAGCCTTTCAAAGCCCCGTTGCCAGAGCCGGTTTTGCAACTGAGAGTCCGAGGGTGCGGGCAATGCCATGGCAGTCCGGATGTAGCAACCGCAGGTTGCGAACAGCATGTGTGCCACCGTCAATCACGCGGGTCCGGATACCGAGCAACGGCAGCGACGGGCCCGCCAGATCCGCACCGAACAGCGCGGTCGCGATCGTGTACACCATCTGCCCGCCGAACCAGCTCTGGATGCCATACCAGCCGCAGACCACGATTGCCCGCGTCAGCGCGGGCAGCCTCGCACCGGGGGTTCCGAACGACGCGCGCGCCAGCACGGCATAGGGAACGCCGTACTTCGCGCCGGCGTGGCCTATCAGCAGCATTGGCGCCAACACGATCGCATTGCCCAAGATCCATGTCGTGTATCTATAAATTGCATTAACAAATACAAGTTTTGGGCGCAGAAATACAAAGGAAAAACTAAATTTTGTCGTTTCCTGAAGCTCGACGCTCAAGCCAAGTCGGGCACGCGCCGGGTGCGCGTTCCGCCGGTCTGTCAAGCAGGGACACCCGAAGGTGCTTGCCCATCGCGGCAGATATAGAACGCGCAGCGTGGCTGGGCATGGGTACTGCGCGATGTTTCATGCGACAACCCGACTTCGGGGGTATACACTTAAACGGTTTCGGAGATACAAGATGCTCACTCGTGCGGACGAGATACTAACGACGCTCGAAGCCGAAATTCTCTCCGGCAAGCTTCCGCCTGGTTCTCGGTTGGAAGAAACTGAGCTTTCAGAACGCTTCGAGTGCTCGCGTACGCCGATCCGCGAGGCACTGCGCCAGCTCGCCTCCGAAGCGCTCATTACGATGCGCTCGCGCCAGCCTGCGATGGTCTCGGCGCTCTCCGCGCGCAAGCTACTAGAGATGTTCCAGGTGATGGCAGAACTGGAAGGCTTGTGCTCGCGTTTGGCCGCGCGCCGGGCAACACCGGAGCAGATCGCACGATTGCGCGCGACGCAGGACGAACTGCGCGCGGCGTTAGATTCTGGCGAAGTCGACCGTTTCTACGAGATAAACAGGCGATTCCATGAGATCGTCTATGAGGCGAGCCAAAACGAATTCCTCGCGGCCCAAACGCGCAGTCTGCGCAACCGCGTGTCCGTCTACCGCAAGATGGTCACGCAGAAAGTGCGGCGCCGGCTCGATACCGTCGATGAGCATGAACAAGTGATCGCCGCCATCGAGCGCGGCGACGGCGACGCCGCCGACAAAGCGATGTCCACCCACGTCAATCTACTCGGGGAGCAGATGCTGGATTTCATCGCGCTGTTCCCCGAACCCGCCGAAGCCGCCTCCGAATAAGCGGTTCCGCCGCGCGCCGCGTTCCCGCCGCTATCTTTCCTTTCATCCATTCGAACTGAGCCGACCGTCTACCAAGGCGGTCGCGGAGA
>DASZGN010000178.1:0-12989 GCA_035938775.1 Trinickia sp. | reverse complement strand
GCCGCCTGGTACCTGTTCGGAGAGGTCCTGACCGTGCAGCGGCTGGTTGGCATCGGCATCATCCTGATCGGCGTATTCGTGCTCGCGCGCAGCTGAAGGCCGCCGGCACGCGGTTTTTCCGAAGCAATGCTTTAAATCCATGCATAAAAACGCCGCGGCGCACAACGCCGCGCATGCTGATACCACCCTCTATACGAGCAAAGCATCCATCTATGACCCAGGAACCGCTTCCCTTCTTGCCGTTCGTCAGACCAGAAATCGACGAAGAGACGATTCAGGGCGTCGCCGACGTGCTGCGCTCCGGCTGGCTCACAACAGGCCCGCAAAATCAGGCGTTCGAAAAGCAGCTGTCCGAGTACTGCGGCGGCCGCCCCGTGCGCGCCTTCAACTCAGGAACGGCAACGCTCGAGATCGGCCTGCGCATCGCAGGCGTCGGGCCGCGCGATGAGGTCATCACCACGCCGGCGTCGTGGGTAGCGACTGCCAATGTGATTCTGGAAGTCGGCGCGACGCCAGTGTTCGTCGACATCGATCCGGTGACGCGCAACCTCGATCTCGATTTGCTGGAAAAGGCGATCACGCCGCGCACGAAGGCGATCATTCCGGTCTATCTCGCAGGGCTGCCCGTCGACATGGACCGGCTCTACGAGATCGCCCGCGCCTATAAGCTGCGCGTGATCGAAGACGCCGCGCAAGCGTTCGGCTCGACGTGGCGCGGCGAGCGCATCGGCAAGCTCGGCGATATCGTCTCGTTCAGCTTTCACCCGAACAAGAATCTGACGTCGATCGAAGGCGGCGCGCTCGTGCTCAACAACGAGGAAGAGGCCGAGCTCGCCCGCAAGTACCGGCTGCAAGGCATCACGCGCACCGGTTTCGACGGCATGGACTGCGACGTGCTCGGCGGCAAGTACAACCTGACCGACGTCGCGGCGCGCGTCGGGCTCGGCCAGCTTGCGCACTTCGAGCGCTTTCTCGCGCAGCGCAAAAAGCTCGCGCGCGCCTATTTCGAAGCGTTCAAGGGCGGCGCGGCGCAAGCGCTCGGCGTCGGGCTGCCCGTGGCTGACTTCGAGAACACCAACTGGCACATGTTCCAGATCACGCTGCCGCTCGAGCGTCTCTCGATCGACCGCGCGGGTTTCATGCAACGGCTGCACGAGCACTACCGGATCGGCACGGGTGTCCATTATCCGGCGATCCATCTCTTCACGCTCTACCGCGCGCGCGGCTTCGCGCCGGGCATGTTCCCGCATGCGGAGCGTTTCGGAGCGACGACGGTCACGCTGCCGCTCTTCACGCTGATGACCGAGCACGACGTCGCGAGGGTCACGGCCGCCGTCAACGAGATTTGCGAACAATACGGGAAGTGAAGCGGAAATGAGTTACACGGAACAGCGCTTCGCGCGCCCGGAAGTCTCGATCATCATCCCCGTCTACAACGAGGAGGCCGGTCTTGATGGCCTCTTCGCGCGCCTCTATCCGGCGCTCGACGCGCTCGGTACGAGCTACGAGGTGATCTTCATCAACGACGGCAGCCGCGACCGGTCCGCCGCCCTGCTCGCGCAGCAATTTCGCGCGCGGCCCGACACGACGCGCGTCGTGCTCCTGAACGGCAATTACGGACAGCACATGGCGATTCTCGCGGGCTTCGAGCAGTCGCGCGGCGAGATCGTGATCACGCTCGACGCCGACCTGCAAAATCCGCCCGAGGAGATCGGCAAGCTGGTCGCGAAGATGCGCGAGGGCTACGACTACGTCGGCTCGATCCGCATGCAGCGCCAGGACAGCCTGTGGCGGCGCAAGGCGTCGCGCGCGATGAACCGCCTTCGCGAGCGCATCACGCGCATCAAGATGACCGATCAGGGCTGCATGCTGCGCGCTTACAACCGCCAGATCATCGATACGATCAATCGCTGCGGCGAGGTCAACACGTTCATCCCGGCGCTCGCCTATACGTTCGCGCAAAATCCGATCGAAGTCGAAGTCGCGCATGAAGAGCGCTTTGCCGGCGAGTCGAAGTACTCGCTCTACAGTCTCATTCGCCTGAATTTCGATCTGGTGACGGGCTTTTCGGTCGTACCGCTGCAATGGCTGTCGTTCATCGGCGTGATTCTGTCGATGGGCTCGGCGGGGCTGTTCTTGCTGCTCGTCATCCGCCGCTTCGTGATCGGCGCGGAAGTCCAGGGTGTGTTCACGCTCTTCGCCATCACGTTCTTCATGCTCGGCGTCATCATTTTCGCGCTCGGCCTGCTCGGCGAGTACATCGGCCGCATCTATCAGCAGGTGCGCGCGCGACCGCGCTATTTGATCCAGACCGTGCTCGAGTCCCGCGAGAGCGAGCCAGTCGCCGTGGACATCGCGTCGCACGCGCGGCCGGCCGCACGCACCGCCGCCCAGGACGCCGACCGATGAAGCCGCGCGCCGTCGTCTTCGCTTATCACAACGTCGGCGTGCGCTGCCTGCAAGTGCTGCTTGCGCGCGGCGTCGACGTGGTGCTCGTCGTCACGCACGAAGACAACCCGAACGAAAACATCTGGTTCGGCAGCGTTGCCGCCGTGGCCGCCGAGCACGGCATCGAGGTCATCACGCCCGCCGATCCGGCAAGCCCCGCGTTGCGCGATGCGGTGCTTCGCGCGCACCCCGATTTCATCTTCTCGTTCTATTACCGGCATATGCTGAGCGCCGATCTGCTCGCGCTCGCGCCGCGCGGTGCGTACAACATGCACGGGTCGCTGCTGCCGAAGTATCGCGGCCGCGTCCCGACGAACTGGGCGGTACTGAATGGCGAGAACGAGACCGGCGCGACACTGCACGAGATGACCGCGAAGCCCGATGCCGGGGCGATCGTCGCGCAAACGAGCGTGCCGATACTGCCCGACGACACCGCGCAGCAAGTCTTCGACAAGGTGACCGTCGCGGCCGAGCAAACGTTGTGGCGCGTGCTGCCGGCGCTGATCGCGGGCGAGGCGCCGCATCTGCCGAACGATCTTGCGAGCGGCAGCTACTACGGCGGACGCAAGCCCGAGGACGGGCGCGTCGACTGGTCGCTGCCGGCCGAGCGCGTCTACAACCTGATCCGCGCCGTCGCGCCGCCGTACCCGGGCGCGTTCACCGACATCGGCGGCGAGCGTTTCATCATCGCGCGCGCGCGCCTTGCTACGCCTTACATGCATATCGCTAGCAGATTGGCCGATTTGCCCCCCGGTCTGCACGTAGGCGATAATGCGTTTTTTGGCGTGTGCGGCGACGCGCGCGCAATCGTCATATCCGAACTGTGGCACCAGCGCGACGGCGAACAGGCTGTCGTCGACCCTTCGCAGTTCGTCCAGCTCACCCATTCTTCCCGTCATTCATGAAAACCGAAGGTTCCGCAAAGAAAGTCCTGATTCTCGGCGTCAATGGCTTTATCGGCCATCACCTGTCCAAGCGCATCCTCGAAACGACCGATTGGGAAGTCTTCGGCATGGACATGCAGACGGATCGCCTGGGCGAGCTTGCCAATCACGAGCGGATGCACTTCTTTGAAGGCGACATCACAATCAACAAGGAGTGGGTCGAGTATCACGTGAAGAAGTGCGACGTGATCCTGCCGCTCGTCGCGATTGCCACGCCCGCGACCTACGTGCAGCAGCCGCTGCGTGTTTTCGAGCTCGACTTCGAGGCGAACCTGCCGATCGTGCGCTCGGCGGTGAAGTATCGGAAGCACCTTGTGTTTCCGTCGACGTCCGAAGTCTACGGCATGTGCGCCGACGACGAGTTCGACCCTGAAGGATCGCAGCTTACGTACGGCCCGATCAACAAGCCGCGCTGGATCTACGCATGCTCGAAGCAGTTGATGGACCGCGTGATCTGGGGCTACGGCATGCAAGAAGGGCTGAACTTCACCCTCTTTCGCCCGTTCAACTGGATCGGCCCGGGCCTCGACTCGATCTACACACCGAAGGAAGGCAGCTCGCGCGTCGTCACGCAATTCCTTGGCCATATCGTGCGCGGCGAGAACATCAGCCTCGTCGACGGCGGCTCGCAAAAGCGCGCCTTCACCGATATCGACGACGGCATCAGCGCGTTGATGAAGATCATCGAAAACGCGAATGGCGTTGCCTCGGGCAAGATTTACAACATCGGCAATCCGAAGAACAACTTCTCGGTGCGCGAGCTCGCGCACAAGATGCTCGCGCTTGCAGCCGAGTACCCCGAGTACGCGGAGTCGGCCAAGGCCGTGAAGCTGGTCGAGACGTCGTCGGGCGCCTACTACGGCAACGGCTACCAGGACGTGCAAAACCGCGTGCCGAAGATCGACAACACGATGGCCGAACTCGGCTGGGCACCGGAAGCTTCCTTCGACGACGCCCTTCACAAGATCTTCGAGGCATACCGCGAACACGTCGCTGACGCCCGCGCACTCGTCGAACAACAATAAGGAAGGCCCCCGTTGGCCCGCATCGCCCTCAAGATCGACGTCGATACCCTGCGCGGCACGCTTGAAGGCGTGCCGAATCTTGCGCGCATCCTCGATCGTTTCAAAGCGCGCGCCACGTTCCTGTTCAGCCTCGGCCCGGACCACACGGGCTGGGCGCTGCGCCGGGTGTTGCGGCCGGGTTTCCTGAAGAAGGTTTCGCGCACTTCGGTGGTCGAGCACTACGGTGTCAAGCAACTGATGTACGGTGTGCTGCTGCCGGGCCCTGACATTGGCGTGCGCGCCGCGGGGCCTATGCGCGCGATCCACGAGGCCGGCTTCGAATGCGGCATCCATACGTGGGATCACGTCTATTGGCAGGACAACGTGCGCTCGCGCACGCGGGATTGGACCGTGCGCGAAATGCAAAAGAGCTACGAGCGCTTTATCGACATCTTCGGCGCGCCGCCAGCGACGCACGGCTCGGCCGGTTGGCAGATGAACGAGCATGCGTTCCGCCAGCTCGACGCGTGGGGCATGCGCTATGCGTCCGACGGGCGCGGACATTCGCCTTATCGGCCTGTCGTCGGCGGCACGGCGCTTGATCATGTGCAACTGCCGACGACGCTGCCGACACTCGACGAGCTCCTCGGCGTAGACGGTCTCGACGTGCACGATGTCGCCACGCGCTTGCTCGCTTTCACCGAGCACAATCCGCAGGATCAAGTCTTCACGCTGCACGCGGAGCTCGAAGGACAAAAGCTCGCGCCCGTGTTCGAGCAGTTGCTCGATGGCTGGCGTGCGCAAGGTCACACGTTCGCGACGATGGGCGACTGCTATGCCGCGCTGGACCGCGACTTGCTCCCATCGTACCCTGTGGCATGGGGCGAGATTCCGGGCCGCTCGGGGCAGCTGATCGTTCAGCCAGACTGAACGGCTTTGAACGTCGCGACCAGGCCGCTCACATCCCCACCCCGTTGCGTTTGCGAGACCCTCGATAAGCTTTGCGCGATAAGAACAGGAGAACCAAGTGCCCATCGTCGTCGACCAACCCGTCCCCGATTTCACCGCTGCTGCGACAGGCGGCGACATTACGCTGTCCGGCTTGCGGGGCAAGAAGGTGGTCTTGTACTTCTATCCCAAGGACAACACTCCCGGGTGCACGACGGAAGGCTTGCAATTCCGCGACTTGTATCCGAAGTTCAAGAAAGCGGGCGCGGAGATCGTCGGCGTCTCGCGCGACAGCATCCGCTCGCACGAGAATTTCAAGGCCAAGCTCGAGTTGCCGTTCCCGTTGATCTCAGATGCCGATGAAGCGCTTTGCGCGCTGTTCAGCGTCATCAAGATGAAAAAGATGTATGGCAAGGAAGTGCGCGGTATAGAACGGACGACGTTCCTCATCGACACCGAGGGCGTGCTGCGAAGCGAATGGCGCGGGGTCAAAGTGCCAGGGCACGTGGACGAAATCCTGGAAGCTGTACAAGCCCTTTGACGCGAGTTATATTGCGTTGCAATGAGTTCCCGTTCACACCGATTCATTCGCCGCCGCGCCGGCTTTGTCGATGCCGCTGCCTCATCCGCCGCCAGGCGCCGCGCGTTTGCTCGCAGTCGAGCCGCTTGCTCCAATGCCACAGGAGCGGCGGCTTTTTTATTTGTCCACGGCCGGGACCGTTTCCGGCTTCGTTATCAGTCAAGGAGTTGATCGAAAACAGGCGAACCGGCGTTTGAAATATAAAGCGCGCCGCTCGAGGCTTCGATACGAGCACGCCGCCACCCGGCGGCTTCACGGCTCGGAGCGCTGCGGTGCACGAGATGCGACCCGATTCTTTGAGGGAAACCATGCCTTTGCCGACCCCGCCCAGCAAGCTGGGCAACCTGTTGCCGCCGGATGAGTTCAAGGCCAAAGCACGGCCTGCGAGAAATGCAAGAAAACAGGGGACCGTTGGGGAGCAAGCAGAAGAGGCTGACTTCGGCACCATGAGCGGCCCGGCGAGCGTTGCCGAGCGCATTGCGCCTGCGGCCAACACGGCCGCCAAGCTGCGCTCCGTGCAGTCTCACCCCGCTTCGCCCGCCGTCGCCACCGAGGCTGCACCCATTGTGCGCGGCCGAAAACCGAAACAGACTGCCGCTTTGCTTCAGCCGGTGCCAGCTTCAGCCCCCGCGCCGGCACCGCTTGCCCGTCACGACCAACCGGCCGCCGCGACGACGCCCGTCGATGTGGCCGCGACACGCGATGCCGAAAAGAAGCGGGCGAAGAAGACCGGCGCCGAGGTGGAGATCCGCAAGCTTTTCGTGCTCGATACGAACGTGCTGATGCACGATCCGACCTGCCTTTTCCGGTTCGAGGAGCACGACGTCTATCTGCCGATGATGACGCTCGAGGAGCTCGACAACCATAAGAAGGGTATGTCGGAGGTGGCACGCAACGCGCGTCAGGTGAGCCGCACGCTCGACTCGCTCGTTGCCAATGCGACCGTCATCGGCGAAGGCTTGCCGCTTTCGCGCCTGGGCAGCCGCGAGGCACTCGGCCGCCTTTACTTCCAGACGAAGCTCGCCGATATCGAGCCGGTCGAAGGTCTGCCTCAGGGCAAGGCCGACAACCAGATTCTCGGCGTCGTGCGGGCGCTGCAGCGCGATCGCGCCGATCGCCAGGTCGTGCTGGTGTCGAAAGACATCAACATGCGGATCAAGGCGCATGCGCTCGGACTTCCGGCAGAGGACTACTTCAACGATCAGGTCCTCGAGGACAAGGATCTGCTCTTCTCGGGCGTGCGCTCGCTGCCGCAGGACTTCTGGACGAAGCACGCGAAGGGCATGGAGAGCTGGCAGGACACGAAGACCGGCACGACGTACTACCGCGTGACCGGGCCGCTCTGCCCGTCGCTGCTCGTGAACGAGTTCGTCTATCTGGAGCCGCAAAACGGCGAGCCACCCTTTCATGCGCTCGTGCGCGAGTTGAACGGCAAGACGGCGCTCTTGCAGACGCTGCGCGATTACAGCCATCACAAGAACAATGTCTGGGGCATCACGGCGCGCAACCGCGAGCAGAATTTCGCGCTCAACCTGCTGATGAACCCCGACATCGACTTCGTGACGCTGCTTGGGCAAGCCGGCACGGGCAAGACGCTCGTCGCGCTTGCAGCGGGACTCGCCCAAGTGCTTGACGACAAGCGCTACAACGAAATCATCGTCACGCGGGCGACGGTGCCGGTCGGCGAGGACATCGGTTTCCTGCCGGGCACCGAAGAAGAAAAGATGCAACCGTGGATGGGTGCGTTCGACGATAACCTTGAAGTGCTGCAAAAGACCGACGACAGTGCCGGCGAATGGGGCCGCGCGGCAACGCAAGAGCTGATCCGCTCGCGTCTCAAGGTGAAGAGCATGAGCTTCATGCGCGGGCGAACGTTCGTCGACAAGTATCTGATCATCGACGAGGCGCAGAACCTGACGCCGAAGCAGATGAAAACGCTTGTCACGCGCGCCGGTCCGGGCACCAAGATCGTCTGCCTCGGCAATATCGCGCAGATCGATACGCCGTATCTGACGGAAGGCAGCTCGGGGTTGACGTATGTTGTCGACCGCTTCAAGGGCTGGACGCATAGCGGCCATGTGACACTCGCGCGCGGCGAACGCTCGCGGCTTGCCGATTACGCGTCCGACATCCTTTGAGCCAACCAAAGCGGCGCGCTTCGGCGCCCGCGACGGCATTAAAGCCCGGCAATGAACTGATCCCGTAAAGTTGGACAGTTCAAAGCCGGGCTTTTTTTGCCATGTGCCCTTGGATTGATACCACTGACCAGTGGCCTCGACATCAGCCCGATTGCGGTTGTGTCGCCTCGAAACTCGGACGCGCACACATGATGCGATGCCCACGCCGGATGTTTGCATGCTTTTCGATGAACGCCGCGCCTTCCGGGAACTTGCCGAGGTAATGGACGATCGGCGCCAGGAACAGATCGGCCATCGATAGCGCCGTGCCGACGAGATAATCGCGGTCGCCATAGGCGGCATCGAGCACTGCAAGCTGCGTCGCGATCTCCGGCAGCGCCGCGTCGATGACCGTGCGATCAGGTTTGCCGCCCTCGCCCTTCGGGAACACGTACTGCAACACGTAGCGGCGCACCATTGCGTCATAAGCATGGCAGTTGATCAGGCTGATCCACTGCTCCGCCCGCGCGTGGGCCGTGGCACCCCATTGCGCGAGGAGGCTTGGGCCGTCGAACGCCTCTTCGATGTAACTGAGGATCGCGCGTGTTTCGTAGAACTCGATCGGGCCGTCGCGCAATACCGGAACGCGGCCGAACGGGTTATGTTCGAGGACCTCCGGCGAATGCGGAACCGACGGCTCCATCCGATATGCGACGCCCTTTTCTACCAGCGCCATGCGTGCCGTCCGGCAATAGCAGCTGCGTGAATCGCCCATCAACGTCACAGTGCCCGCGCTGCCGTCCGGGTCCAGATAATCGCTGAGCCGATTGAACACCGACTGCCAGCCGCCCATGTGCGAATCGCGTGTTTGCGCGTCGGGGAAACCGGTGTGGCGCATGTGCAATCGGGTGCCGCCGTCCTCGTCGGTCAGCGTGACTTCGATCAGTGTCTTCAGCTCGGGCGGCATCGAGCCGTTTTCCCAATACCAGGTGTAGGCGAGGAAAGCGGGCCGATCGATGCGTTGATACTCGCCGGCCGCAACGTGCTGAGCGCCGTCGCGCCCCGCCATCACAACGCGGTATTTGCCGCCCACGCGCGCATCGGCATTGGCCTCGAGCACGTGCATGCCGCGCGGACAATGCCATGCGGATAGCGCAACCTCGCTTGTGAACGCATCGAATACTTTCTCCCGCGGTGCGCGGATGAAGCGATTCATTTCCAACTCGAAGACGGCTACTTCGCTCATGATTTCGTCCCTTTGTCACGGGTTGCGGAAGGGTCGGCACTGGGGGAATCCGTCGCATGCGTGCGCTCGACGTATTCGACAAGCCGATCGAGGTTGCCTTCCCAATGGCGGCGATAGGCCGCGAGCCAGTCGTGCGGGCCGCGCAGCGCATCCGCGCACAAGTGGCAGATGCGCCAGCGCGCGCTGATTTGCCGTTCGATCAGCCCCGCCTCTTCGAGCACCCGCAGGTGCTTCGAAATCGCCGGTGCGGATATGTCGAACGGGCGCGCCAATTCGCCTACCGGCGCCTCCCCTTGCGCCAGACGCGCAAGGATGGCGCGCCGCGTAGGGTCGGCCAATGCGGCAAAGATTGCGGAAAGTGGATCGGGAGAAGGCATGTCTTCATTTAACCTATTGGTTAAATGAAAGTCAAGGAGATGTTCGCGAATCGGTGTGTGCCGGGGACGCCTCCGCACAACTTAAAGTAATTCCTGAGGTTTTGTTGCGAGCTCCCCGCCGCACGGCTACTATCGGGCGCATCGGCCACGCGCCGACGGTTTTCTCACAGGAATGACGAAGGCGGTTTGCCTTGCCTTGCCCTCATGCGCCGACTCTGGTTTCTGATGCTGGTTGTGCTGTCGCTTGCCGCGTGCTCGAGCGCGCCGACCCGCTATTCGCGCTCAGGTGCGGCCTCTTCGGCACAGCCCGGCGATGCCTCGCGCACCATGCCGCCCGGCGCGCCGAACTTCGTCGATCACAGCATTGGACGCGAGGAAATTTCGATTCAGGCGATGAGCCTTGTCGGCATCCCCTACCATTGGGGCGGCAATACGCCAGAAAGCGGCTTCGATTGCAGTGGGCTCGTCCGCTACGTTGTCGCGCGCTCCGCCAACGTCGATCTGCCGCGCACCACCGCCGACATCAGCCAGCGCGGGGAATCGATCGAACCTGACGGCATCGCGCCCGGCGATCTCATTTTTTTCAATACGACAGGACGACCGCATTCGCACGTCGGCATTTACGTCGGCAAGCTGCGCTTCGTGAACGCACCGGCGACAGGCGGCACCGTTCGACTCGACTATCTGACGAACCCCTACTGGGCAAAGCGATTCGACGGGATTCGCCGCGTCGCGTCGGCACTTTCCCGGCCAACGCCGTTCGATGCGCCGACCTATCTGGCAGCACCAAGGCAAACGCCGGCGTCGCCCGCGCCCGCGACCACGCCCAACGACACTGCGAACCCCGCGCCCGACCCCATCGATGCCATGGCGGACGCGTTCGAGCCACCCCCGCCCACTGCCGCTGTCGCCGAGCGCCAAGGCCGGCAAGCGGTAGAGCAACCGGCAACAACAGGCGTCGTGACCGGCGACCAAGTGGGATCGGGCGCACGCACAGGCGTGCAGATCATGCGCGCATCGAATTTATCGAAGCCCAAGCCGGCTCCGAGTGCAACAAGCGACGATCCGATTGCCCGCTTCGCGACAGGCGGCGATTGACGAAATCACGACTCGGTAGCCGGCGCGCGAGCAGCCCCCGCCCGTTCGCCTAAAGAAAACGATGCCCCACCCACCAGCCGGCTGCGGCTAGCATCGCCGACGCGGGAATCGTCAGCACCCAGGCCCAAACGATGTTGCCCGCGACACCCCAGCGCACGGCCGACAGCTTGCGTGTCGCACCAACGCCGACGATAGCGCCCGTGATGGTATGCGTCGTCGAGACGGGAACGCCAAGCGCGGAAGCGGTAAAGAGCGTAATGGCGCCGCCCGACTCCGCGCAAAAGCCGCCGACCGGCTTCAGCTTCGTGATCTTTTGCCCCATCGTGCGCACGATGCGCCAGCCCCCGAACAGCGTGCCGAGCCCCATCGACAGATAGCAAGCGCCGATCACCCACAGCGGCGGCGCATCGGCCAGGGCCGACGCATAGCCCGTGGCGATCAAGAGCATCCAGATGATCCCGATGGTCTTTTGCGCGTCGTTGCCCCCGTGGCCGAGGCTATAGAGGCCGGCCGAGAAGAACTGCATGCGGCGAAAGCGCCGGTCGACCTTGCTCGGCGGTGTGCGGAAGTACACCCACGACACGATGAGCGTGAACAACGAGCCGAGCACGAAGCCCAGGAGCGGCGAGATGAAGATGAAAGCGATCGTCTTCATGAGCCCATCGACGTTGAGCGCCCACCAGCCCGACTTCGCGAGCGCCGCGCCGACGAGCCCGCCGATCAGCGCATGCGACGAGCTCGATGGAATGCCGAAGCGCCATGTCACGATGTTCCAGGCGATCGCACCGACGAGCGCGCCGAATACCACGTAATGATCGACGATATGCGGGTCGATCGTGCCTTTGCCGACTGTCTGCGCGACGTTGAGGTGGAAGATGAAATAGGCGAGCACATTGCAGCCCGCGGCGAACGCGACCGCCTGCTGCGGCTTGAGCACGCCCGTCGAGACGACGGTGGCGATCGAATTGGCCGCATCGTGGAAGCCGTTCATGAAATCGAAGATCAGCGCGACGGCGATCAGCGTCGCGAGCGTCCAGATGGCGATCTGTATCGAATGCATGGGTCAAGGTCCGCCGCTTACGCGTTCTCGAGCACGATGCCTTCGATGATGTTCGCCACATCCTCGCACTTATCGGTGATCGAATTGAGCAGCTCGTAGACGGCCTTCAGCTTGATCAGCGTTTTCACGTCACCCTCCTCGCGGAACAGTTTCGAGAGCGCCGCGCGCAGCACGCGGTCGGCCTCGGACTCCAGACGATCGATATCCTCGCAGGCGGCAAGAATGCGCCGCGCCTGGCTCATGTCGGACAGCATGCCGACTGCCTCTTGCACGTGCTTCACCGTCGCGGTGCAGATATGCGCCAGATGGCTCGCCTCCGACGTCACGGCCTGCACGTCGTAAAGCGAAATGGCCGTGGCGACGTCCTCCATCAGATCGAGGATGTCGTCCATCGTCGTGATCAGCCTATGGATTTCATCGCGATCGAGCGGCGTGATGAACGTTTTGTGCAGCAGGTCCATCGCTTCTTGCGTCAGCTTGTCGCCGGCTTTTTCGCTAGTCTCGACACGCCGCCTGTGGATTTCGGCTTCGCCCAGATTGTCGATGAGGCGTTCGAGCTCATCGCTCGCGGAAACGAGGCACTTCGCGTGCTCGTTGAAGATTTCAAAGAACTGGCCCTCGGTGGGCATGAAACGACCGAACATTGGGATCCCGTCAGTTGATCTTATTGCATGCCCCGGACCTGTCGCGCTATGCCGAAGTTTTCGACGGGTCGAGCAAACCGGGCATGCCCGGCGCTTGCCCCAAGGGCTGACATAAAAGCGTCACATTGTATTGGAAGACGGGATCGCTCCCAACTGCCGATGTGCAAAAACCCGACGCCTATACCAGACCCGAGGCGCCAAGCCTTGCCACCGCCGGTTACTCGCCGTAGAAATTCTGCGCGCCGGCGAAGTTGTCGAACTTCGTGTATTGCCCCGTGAACGTGAGCCGAACCGGTCCGATCGGACCGTTACGCTGCTTGCCGATGATGATCTCGGCCGTGCCCTTGTCAGGGCTGTCGGGGTTATAGACTTCGTCGCGGTAGATGAAGAGGATGACGTCAGCGTCCTGTTCGATGGCGCCCGATTCGCGCAAATCCGACATGACCGGGCGCTTGTTCGGCCGCTGCTCGAGGCCGCGATTCAGCTGTGACAGCGCGATGACCGGCACGTCCAGCTCTTTTGC
>DASZGN010000177.1:0-6294 GCA_035938775.1 Trinickia sp. | reverse complement strand
GCAACGAATAAATGGCGATGTCCCACGTGCGCCGCGCGCCGCGCGCGACGCTATCAGCAAGACCGTAGCGCACGTCGACCGATTGCACCTGCGTGGCAAGCGCCGCGCCGATGCGCCCGACGTCGAGCCCCGTCTGCGCATCGGGCCGCGCGTCAGGGATCACCGTGAGGCGCTGCGATTGACCGGCCGCGCCGGCGCGCTCGACTTGCAGCGCCATCGCGCGCCCCGCATGCGCCTTCACATACGCGATGAAGCCTTCCGCGCCGTCGATACGCGTGCCGTCGACCGTGCGCAAGATATCGCCCGGCGCGAGCCCTGCACGTTGCGCCGCACTGCCCGGCTCGACGCCGGCAACAGCGAGCGTGCCGCCCTCGTCGAAGCCGAGCCTGGACATGAAATCGTCATCGATGTCCTGCTCGGTAACGTTGCGCAAATCGACCCGGAAATCGTAGATGCCATGGCCGTCATGGGCACGCAGCACGATGCGCCGATGATCGAACGCCGCGTCGAGCAGCTTCCATCGCAGGTCCGACCATGAACGCACCGCTTCGGTGTCGTTGCCGCGTTCGTTGCCGATGGCGACAATCGTTTCTCCGCCGTCGAAACCCGCGCGCGCGGCCACGCTGCCGGCGGCCGGCGTCGCGAGCGTCGCGACAGGCTCGGTCACGCCCGTGGCAAAAACAGCCGCGAAGAGGATGATCGCGAGCGCGAAATTGGCAAGGGGACCCGCAAGGACAATCGCGATGCGCTTGCCCACGCTTTGGCGGTTAAAGGCAAACGGCAAGTCCGCCGGCTCGATGCCCGGCCCCGGATCGCGCTCGTCGAGCATCTTGACGTAGCCGCCGAGCGGCAGCGCGGCGATCGTCCATTCGGTGCCAGTCTTCTTGCCGACCCAGCGCACGAGGGGACGACCGAACCCGATCGAAAATCGCAGCACCTTCACGCCGCACAAGCGCGCGACGCCGTAATGACCGTACTCGTGAGCGACCACCAGCACGCCGATGGCAACGGCAAATGCAGCGACTTCGATCAGCAAGTTCATCAACGTCTCACTGCACCGCGCGATCCGTCTGGCCCGTGCGGTTCGACGGCCGTGCCCCGAGTGCGCGGCCAGAGATGAAATCGTGCGCGGCGCGGCGTGCATCGGCATCGGCCGCCAGCACATCCTCGAGACCGCTCGGGCTGCGGTTCGACAAGCCGTTGAGCACGACGTCGACCGTTTGCGCGATATCCATGAAGCCGATGCGGCGCTCGAGGAACGCTTCGACCGCAATCTCGTTCGCCGCATTCAGCGCCGCACTCGCGACGCCGCCGGCGGCAAGTGCTTGCATCGCCAGTGCGAGGCAGGGAAAACGTGTGTAGTCGGGTTTCTCGAACGTCAGAGACGCAACCTGCGCGAGGTCGAGCGGCCCCACCCCCGACTCGACGCGATCCGGAAACGCAAGAGCGTGCGCGATCGGCGTGCGCATGTCGGGATTGCCAAGCTGGGCGAGCACCGAACCATCCGCGTACGACACGAGCGAATGGATGACGCTTTGAGGGTGGATCAGCACGTCGATGCGCTCCCCGGGCAAGCCGAACAGCCAATGCGCCTCGATGACTTCGAGGCCCTTGTTCATCATCGTCGCCGAGTCGACCGAAATCTTGCGGCCCATCACCCAGTTGGGATGCTTGCAGGCTTCGTCCGGCGTCACGTCGATGAGCGTGGCCGGCTCGCGCGTGCGAAACGGCCCGCCAGAGGCCGTCAGAATGATCCTGGCCACGCCGCCGTGCGCCGACGCTTCGCGCGGCAGGCATTGGAAGATCGCGTTGTGCTCGCTGTCGACGGGCAAGAGCGTCGCGCCGTGGTCGCGCACCGCGTCCATGAAAATGGCGCCCGACATCACGAGCGCCTCCTTGTTCGCGAGCAGAATGCGCTTGCCGGCCATGGCCGCGGCCAGCGTCGGGGCAAGACCTGCAGCGCCGACGATCGCCGCCACCACCGTGTCGCACTGCTCGCTCTTCGCCGCATCGACGAGCGCCTGCGGCCCATAGGCGACCTCGGTGGCGCAGCCGGCCGCGCGCAGTTGCGCCTCGACGCGCGTAGCCGTGTCGGCATCGCCGACGACGGCCACGTCGGGCCGAAAACGCAGGCATTGCGCGACGAGCTTGTCGCCATTGCGATGCGCCGTCAGCGCATGGACCGTGAAACGCTCCGGATGGCGCGCGACGACGTCGAGCGTGCTCTCGCCGATCGAGCCCGTGGAGCCGAGCAGTGTCAAACGTTTTGTCATATCTCTTTCTCTAGCCGATGAGCAGCATGGCGAGCGGCAACACCGGCAACAATGCGTCGATACGGTCGAGCACGCCGCCATGTCCCGGCAAGAGGCCGCTCGAATCCTTCACGCCCGCCTGGCGCTTGAGCATCGATTCGAACAAATCGCCGATGATGCTGAACGCCACGAGCACTGTCAGCGCGAAGATCGCCCGGCCCAAACCGAGACGCGCGCCAAGCGCCGCGAAAAATGTCGGCTCGAACGCGTGTGCGGCGATAGCCGCAAGCGCCACAGCAAGAACGGCGAGCCACCCGCCCAGTGCACCCTCCCAAGTCTTGCCCGGGCTGATCGCAGGTGCGAGCTTGTGTTTTCCGAACGCTTTGCCAGCAAAGTATGCGCCGATGTCGGCCAGCCAGACGACGAGCAGCACGGATAACACGAACGATACGCCTACCATGCGTGCGGCAACCAACGCATGCCAGCAGGCAACGAAGACGATGAGGCCTGCCAAGAACAGAAAGAACCGCCACGCGCCATGCGCCAATTGCGGCTTGCGCACGAGCACGAACGGTCCGGCAAGCAGCCAGAACACGGCGGCGGCCTCCAAAAGCGGCCGCGCCGCGCGCAGGCCGATGCCGAGCCGCGTGCTCGCGAACAACGCGAGGCCAGCCAGCACGGCGTAAGCGACCGGCCCGGCGCCGTTCAGTTTCAGAAGGCGCGCCCATTCCCACGCCGCTAAAACGAGCACGAGTGCAATTAGCGCGCCAAATGCGCCCACCGGCGCGAAAAGCGTGACGGGCAGCAACACCGCCAGCAGCACCACGGCCGTTACGACCCGGGTTTTCAGCATGGAAGCGAATCGACGTTCTGCGATTGCGGTTCGAGTTGGGCGCTTGTGCGACCGAAACGTCGTTCGCGGTGCGCATACGACTGAATGGCGTCGGCAAGCGACTGCGCGTCGAAGTCGGGCCAGAACGTATCGGTGAAATAAAGCTCGGTGTAAGCGAGTTGCCAAAGCAGAAAGTTGCTGATGCGCGTCTCGCCGCCTGTGCGGATGAAAAGATCCGGTTCCGGCGCGTAGGCCATCGCGAGGTGCTCGGCGAAGCGCTGTTCGTCGACGCTCACGACCTGCCCCTCGTGCACGGACTGCTCGGCAAGCTTACGCGCAGCTTGCAGAATATCCCAGCGGCCACCATAGTTCGCGGCGATGGTCAGCGTGAGCCGTGTGTTGCGCGCGGTGTTCGTTTCGGCGCGGCGGATCAGATCCTGGATGCGCACGTCGAACTGCGAGAGATCGCCGACGACACGCAAACGAATGCCGTTGGCGTGCAGCTTGCCGACTTCGCGCTCGAGCGCCGAGACGAACAAGCGCATCAGGAACGACACTTCATCGACCGGCCGTCGCCAATTTTCGGAACTGAACGCGAACAGCGTCAGGTATTCGACACCCGAGCGCGCGCACGCCTCGACGACGACCCGCACCGCTTCGACGCCGCGCGTATGACCCGCCACGCGCGGCAAGCGGCGCTGGGTCGCCCAACGGCCGTTGCCGTCCATGATGATCGCGATATGTCGCGGGACTGCAGCGACATCAGGTACGCGAACAGTAGAGCTGGTATGGGTCATGGGCGCCGGGGACTGTAGCTGCTGGAAAGAAGTGCGACGACAAACGTGTCGGGACCAGGCGGTCTCAGACCGTCATGATCTCGGCTTCTTTCGTGTGAACAAGCTTGTCGATCTCGGCAACGAACTTGTCGGTAAGCTTTTGCACCTCGTCGCCGGCGCGGCGCTCATCGTCCTCCGAGATTTCCTTGTCTTTCACGAGTTTCTTGAGCTGTTCGTTCGCGTCGCGGCGCAGGTTGCGCACCGCCACCTTGGCCGTCTCGCCTTCGCTCTTGACGACTTTCGTCAACTCGCGGCGACGCTCCTCGGTGAGCGCGGGCATCGGCACACGAATCTGGTCGCCCTGCGTGGCGGGATTCAGGCCTAGATCGGACTCCCGAATTGCCTTCTCGACAACGCCAACCATCTTTTTTTCCCACGGCTGCACGCCGATCGTACGCGCATCGATGAGCGTCAGATTCGCCACCTGCGAGATGGGCACGTTCGAGCCGTAGTAGTCGACCAGAATGTGGTCGAGCAACCCAGTATGTGCGCGGCCCGTGCGGATTTTCGCCAGATCGTTCTTGAACGCGTCGATAGAGCGCTGCATTTTCTGCTCGGCGCCCTTCTTGATCTCTGCCTGACTCATTTAAACCTCCCAACCTTTGTATCAGTGCGGATGGGCCCGCACGTGGCACGGATTGCGCCGCGCGCGAGACTCGGCCCGCGTCTTGCGAGAGTTTACACGTGGACGAGCGTGCCCTCGTCCTCACCTTGCACGATGCGCTTCAACGCACCCGGCTTCACAATCGAAAACACGCGGATCGGCAGCTTCTGGTCGCGGCAAAGCGCAAACGCCGTCGCGTCCATCACTTGCAGATTACGGCCGATCGCTTCGTCGAAACTGATCGTCGCGTAGCGCGTGGCCGTCCGGTCCTTGTTCGGGTCCGCGGAGTATACGCCGTCGACCTTGGTTGCCTTCAAAACGACTTCCGCGCCGATTTCCGATCCGCGCAGCGCGGCGGCCGTATCGGTCGTGAAAAATGGGTTGCCCGTACCCGCGGCGAAGATCACGACCTTGCCTTCTTCGAGTTGCCGAATCGCGCGCGGGCGGATGTACGGCTCCACCACCTGATCCATGCGCAGCGCCGATTGCACGCGCGCCTCGATGCCCGCGTGGCGCATTGCGTCCTGCAGCGCGAGCGCGTTCATCATCGTCGCCAGCATGCCCATGTAATCGGCCGTGGCGCGGTCCATCCCGGCGGCTCCACCCGCCACGCCGCGAAAGATGTTACCGCCGCCGATCACGATGGCAAGCTGCGTGCCGAGCCGAACCACATCGGCGATGTCGGCCACCATTCTTTCGATCGTCGCGCGGTTGATGCCGAAGGCATCTTCGCCCATCAAAGCTTCGCCGGAGAGTTTGAGAAGAACGCGTTTATAGGCAGTGGGCATAGCGGTATCCGATCGCGCCGAGGAAGAAGACAACAAAGTCGAACTGTAGGGGTGAAACACAAACTGGAGCAAGCGCCGCCGCCCGCGCCCAGCGGGCCGCTTCGCGGCCGCCGGACCCATCAATCGGTTAGCCCGGCAGGCTTGCCGCGCGGCCGGCTCGCGGCAGGCGTGACGTCCACCGCGAGCCGGCCTTGAACGCGTCTACTGCTTATTGCTGCTTTGCGGCAGCGACTTGCGCCGCCACTTCCGCCGCGAAATCGTCCTGACGCTTTTCGATGCCTTCGCCCACCACGAAGAGCGCGAACTTCTGCACCGACGCGCCGGCCGCCTTCAGCATCTGCTCGATCGTCTGCTTGTCGTTCTTCACGAACGGCTGGTTCAGGAGCGACACTTCCTTCAGGTACTTCTGCACGCTGCCTTCGACCATCTTCGCCACGATCTCGGCAGGCTTGCCCGACTCGGCCGCCTTTTGCTCGGCGATGCTGCGCTCCTTGGCGATCAGCTCGGCTGGCACATCGTCAGCCGAAAGCGAAACCGGCTTCATGGCCGCGACGTGCATCGCAACGTCCTTGCCGACTTGCTCTTCGGCGCCCGTGTACTCGACAAGCACGCCGATGCGCGTGCCGTGCAGGTACGCGGCAAGCTTGTTGGCCGTCTCGAAGCGCGCGAAGCGACGGATCGAGAGGTTTTCGCCGATCTTGCCGACGAGCGCGAGACGCACCGCGTCGACCGGCTCGCCGTTGAGTTGCAAGGCCGACAGCGCAGCCACGTCAGCCGGGTTTTGCGTGACGACGAGCTCGGCGATCTGCTTGACGAACGCGTTGAAGTCGTCGTTCTTCGCCACGAAGTCGGTTTCGCAGTTCAATTCGACGAGCGCGCCGGCGTTGCCGCCGATGAACGACGCGATCACGCCTTCGGCCGTCACGCGCGAGGCCGCCTTGCTCGCCTTGTTACCGAGCTTCACGCGCAGCAGCTCTTCGGC
>DASZGN010000176.1:0-2765 GCA_035938775.1 Trinickia sp. | reverse complement strand
CATCGCGACGGCACGCGTGCTCCATGCGCTCAACATCGAAACGCTCATCGAGCCCGAGGCCGGCTGCTGCGGCGCGATACGCCTGCACCTCGGCTACCGCGACGAAGCGCTCGACGACGTGCGTCGCAATATCGACGCATGGTGGCCGCATGTCGAAGCGGGCGTCGATACGATCGTCATCAATGCCTCCGGCTGCGGGGCGACGGTCAAGGAGTACGGGCATCTGCTCCGCGATGACGCGGCCTATGCCGACAAAGCGCGGCGAATCGCCGAGATCGCACGCGATATCGTCGAAGTGCTTGCCGAGTTCGAAGGCGAGCTGGCCGCGCTTGCGCGCCGGCGTGGCGTGCATACGGTCGCCTTCCATCCGCCCTGCACGCTCCAGCATGGTCTGCAGATCCGCGGCAAGGTCGAGCAGTTGCTGCGATCGCTTGGCATCGAAGTGCGACTGCCTGTCGACAGCCACTTGTGCTGCGGCTCCGCGGGCACGTACTCGATCATGCAGCCCGCGCTTGCCCATACGCTGCGCGAGCGCAAGCTCGAGAAGCTCGCGGCGCTCGAGCCCCAGATGATCGTGTCGGCGAACGTTGGCTGCATCGCTCATCTGCAAAGCGGCACGTCGGTGCCCGTCGCGCACTGGATCGAGCTCGTTGAGCATTTGGTGTACGGGTAGTGCGGGGCGCGCGGTCGGTGTGGATTTGTGCGCCCGGGTCATTCGGACGGCGTTCCGGGGATTCGGTGCATTTGACGCATTCCAGGCATTCCAGGCATTCCGGGCATTCCGGGCATCACGGGCATCACGGGCATCACGGGCATCACGGGCGTCCGGGCATGCCGTGCACATCGCGCTCTTGCGGAGAGTGCGCGGCACGCGCGTTTGCCGAGCGCGGGAGCCACGGCGGGCGGCGGTCCGCATCCGTATAATCCGTGAGCATCGCGTCGGCGACGGTTGACTCGCTCGTCCGGCGCACGCACGCTCCACGCCACTTCATCGCCCATGTCCGATCTCGCTCACAACCTCGACGCGGTCCATCGCCGCATCGCCCAGGCCGCGCTTGCCGCCGGGCGCGAGCCCGCTTCGATCGCGCTCCTTGCCGTTTCGAAGACCTTTCCCGCCGATGACGCCCGCGCGGCCCACGCCGCGGGCCAGCGCGCATTCGGCGAAAACTACGTGCAAGAAGCGCTCGACAAGATCGAAGCACTCGCCGATCTGCGCAGCGCGCTCGAGTGGCATTTCATCGGGCCGCTGCAATCGAACAAGACGCGGCCCGTCGCCGAGCATTTCGACTGGGTGCATTCGGTCGACCGTCTGAAGATCGCGCAGCGCCTTGCCGAGCAGCGCCCGGAGGGCCTGCCGCCGCTCAACGTGTGCCTGCAGGTGAACGTGAGCGGCGAGGCGTCGAAAAGCGGCGTCGCGCCCGCCGATGCGCCCGCGCTCGCGCAAGCGATCGCCGCCTTGCCGAAGCTGCGGTTGCGCGGCCTCATGTCGATCCCCGAGCCGGCGGGCGACTTGGAAGCGCAGCGCGCGCCGCATCGCGTGCTGCGCGCGCTTTTCGAGCAATTGCGTGCCGATGGGCACGCGCTCGATACGCTGTCGATGGGCATGTCGGGCGACCTCGAAGCGGCGGTACTCGAAGGCGCGACGATCGTGCGAATCGGCACGGCCATCTTCGGCAAGCGCGACTACGCTCATTAGTACTCCACCTCATCGAATCGCTCACCATGAAAATCGCATTCATCGGCGGCGGCAACATGGCCGCCGCATTGATCGGCGGCCTCGTCAAGCGCGGCACCGCCCCCGCGGACATCTTGGCGATCGACGTCAACGATGACGCCTGCGCGCGCCTGCGCGAGCAGTTCGGTATCGCGACGGGCGCGGCGGCCGACGCGTCGCTGCGCGCGTACGACGCCATCGTCCTCGCCGTCAAGCCGCAAGTCCTGAAGACGGTTGCGGCCGCGCTCGCGCCGCATCTGTCGACGCCGCTCGTCATCAGCATCGCCGCCGGCATTCGCGGCACCGACCTTTCGCGCTGGTTGAACGGCTACACGCGCATCGTGCGCGCGATGCCGAACACGCCCGCGCTGATCGGCATGGGCGTGGCGGGTCTCGTCGCGTTGCCGGGTGTCGATGAAGCGGGCCGCGTGCTTGCGTCGCAAGTGCTGGGCGCTGTCGGTGAAACGGTGTGGTTTGACGACGAAGCGAAGATCGATGCCGTCACCGCGATCTCGGGCAGCGGCCCTGCGTACGTGTTCTATTTCATCGAAGCGATGCAGGAAGCTGCACGCCGGCTTGGTTTGACCGACGATCAAGGCCGCACGCTAGCGCTTGCGACCTTCGCCGGCGCGGCGCAATTGGCCTTGCAATCGGATGAGCCAGCGAGCGTGCTGCGCGAGCGCGTGACATCGAAAGGCGGCACGACGGCCGCCGCGCTGACGTCGTTCGACGCGCAAGCCGTGAAGGAGGCGATCGTCAAGGGCGTGCTCGCCGCCGATGCGCGAGCGAAAGAGATGGGCGATGAGTTTGGGCGGCAGTGAGCGAGAAAGCAGTCATCGGGCCGCACAAGCGGCCCCTTCGAGTTCAGCCCACCGGCCAACCCAATCGGGTCCTTACTAACGAACCGCCCCGAGTGCGGATCGTAATACCGGTGCCGGTTGTAATGCAGCCCCGTTTCGCGATCGAAGTACTGGCCGGCTCACTGCAACGCTCGCTCAAGATGAGTCAACAGTGTTTGCGCAAGCTGCGTCGTATCGCGAGAGAGATTCGG
>DASZGN010000175.1:0-8885 GCA_035938775.1 Trinickia sp. | reverse complement strand
GCTCGTGCCGCCCTTAGCGACGTTGTTGGTGTACGCAACGCCGGCATCGATGATGCCGTAAAGCGTCGTGGAACTCTGCGCATGCGCAGCCGATGCTGCCAATGCGGCGGCCACGGCGACCGCGGCGGGGATCTTTTTCATACTTCAACTCCAGCGTTTACAGGTAGGGGAAACCAGCGCCGGAATTGTAGAAGTGCGGACCGGGAAAACCCTGGGTCACGCGACACAATGCGCTACTCCAGATTCATCAATAATCATTCACAAACCTGACATAAATCAGACGGGAAGCAGGTAACAAGCCGTCGCGCGGCCAATCGCAGAGGTCGTCGAACCCATGGCAAGCCGATGCGCTCGTTGCAGATCGTTGCATTCACGCAACCGCCTCGGTTCGGGGGAGAACGTTTTCGCCGCGCGCGGCCGGTCGCTGGTGCGCCCTAGCGCGATGCCGCAGCCCCCCCTCCTGGCAGACCAAGCCCTCCCTTATACGGCGCAATGGTGCCCATTGGCGAGTCCGGCGTCGCGGAAGAAGTATTGTTTGTCGCGCTGCGCAGTCCGGGTGCCAAGTAGATGAATTTCCACCCGTCGTAGGTCTTCTCGTTCTCGAAGTCGGTATATAGCCTCGGAAAGCCCGTGCGCTTGATCGTCAGCGCATCGGAGCTGCTGTACACGCCGAATATGCGATCGCCCTCTTGCAAATACTTCCACTCGTCCTTGCCGGTGACCGGGTCCGGGTAGACGCGCCGCAGATGGTGAAGAGGCCGCGGGAAGCGTGTGTCGTTCAGCAGATCGTCGACCGAGGTGGGATAGGCGTGGCCGACCCGGTAATACCGCAAAATCGCCTGGCGGTATTGGTTCCCGGCGAAGAGCAATTGCTTTTCCTGTTCGCGCCGCTTTTGCAGCGACCAGACGTCGAGCGCGCCCGCCAAGGCCACCGACATCAGCATCAGCGCGATCAACAGCGCGAGCAGCGCGAGCCCGCTCTCGCGCGCGCCGCGACACCCGCGTCGATGCCGAACACGGGCCGCGACACGCGCGTTGGCGCGGCGCAATTTCGCGCCGCCGCTCACTTGGATGCTCCCTCGAGAGCCGCAGATGCGCCCTGCGCCGCGCTCGCGGGCGCAACGTCATACACGCCCGGCTTCGTTTCGTCGGGTGAAGCGACGACGGTCCACTTGTCGTCGCCGTTGACCGGGTCGACGGGAATCGCACGCAGGTAGTGCTTCACCACCAGCTCATCGAGCGTTTCCGGGTATTCGCCGTTATCGCCGTAGTATTTGTCGATCGCGTCGCGCATGACGGCGACGTTCTGTCGTCTCACCTGCTCTTTGCCACGTTCGATGCTATTCATATAGCGTGGCACCGCGATCGTCAGAAGGAGGCCGATGATCGCCATCACGACCACCAGTTCGATCAGCGTGAAACCGCGAGACCTGTGCGTAGGAGCGGATGTCATGATGCGTACTCACCATTGCCTGTACGGAATGCCGTTTATGCCGACGCGATCCGATTTCGACGACACGTCGAACACGTCCTTGCCGGGCTCGACACTGACACTATCCGGCACTGCACCGCCCGAATCCGCCGTCTGATCCGGCGGCTCGCCATAGGCGCGCACGTTCCATGTGTCCTCGGGCGCGGTCGTCGGGTCGCCCGTAAAAAACGGATCGCGCGGCACGCTGCGCAGGAACATCAGCAGCCCGCCATTCGGATCTCTCGCGTTCTTCGCGCCCGTCACCAGCACGGTGAGCGACGGCGGATAGCCCGACGTATCCGCCTCCTTGTCGATCATGCCGACATCGCTCGCATCCTTGTACGCGTCGAGCGCGGTGCGAATGTCGCGCAGCGCCGCGCTCAACTCCTGCTCCTTCTGACGCTGCACGATCAGTTCGGAAAACGGCATGATCGCCAACGCGAGAATGCCGACAAGCGCCAGCGTGATCACCATCTCGATCAGCGTGAATCCTCGCTGATCCGGCCGGCGCCTGGCATGCGCACGGTGCCCATTCGCGAGCGTGGCCACGGCTCATTCCCCGTTCTGGATCGCATGGAGCGGGTTGTCGCTCGGGATATCGCCCGCCGGCATCTGCACGCTCGACGGCGGCGACGCAGGCGCGGTGGCCGGCGCAGCCGGCGGCGTCGGCGCTTGCGCTTGCGCGGCGTTGGCGCTCGCCCCAGGCCCAGGTCCAGCCTCTGCCTCGCCTGCAGCCTCTTCAGGCTGCGACGGCGTGCTGGTGCCCGGTGGCTGCGTGCTCGCGCTCGGCGGCGCCGCAGCCGGCTTTATGAATCGTGCCGCGAAGGGATCGGGGGGCGGCGGCGTCGTCCGCGGCGCGACAGGCATCCGGCCGAACGCGCTATTCGAAGGCGAAGGCGTCGCCGTCGTATTGTTCGCCGCCGCGCCCGCGTCCGTCGCGGAAGCGCCGCCCGCGTTGCCGCCGCCCACGTTGCCGCCCGCAGCCGGGACAGCCGGTGACGCAGCCGGTGCCGCGGACGTCGCGGACGTGTCCGAAGAGGCCGCCGGCGTATCCGCCGGGGCGGGGAGTGCCGGCGGGACCGGATCGAGCCGCAGTTCGCCCGCATGCACGTTGACGTCGGTACCGGACCAGACTTCCCGCGTGTCCGCGTCCGCCGCGAGCTGCGGCCGGATGATGTGCGGCGTGATCTGCAGGACGATCTCGGTCTTGTTATGGTCGCCATTGTGGTCCGAGAACAGACGCCCGAGCAGCGGCAACTGCCCAAGACCCGGCACCTTGTCGGCCACCTGGCGGTCCTGGTCCGAGATCAAGCCGCCGAGAATCTGGCTTTCGCCATCGTGCAAGCGCAGGCTCGTGGTCGCGCTGCGCGTGCCGATCTGATACGCAAGCGAACTCAAGCCCGTTTGCGAGTTGCTGCTCGAAATCTCTTTCGTGATGTTGCTCACTTCAAGATTGAGCTTCATGCCGACGTCGCCATCGCGATAGATCTGCGGCTCGACTTCGAGCTTGATGCCCACGTCGAGGTATTGAATCATCTGCGTGTACGACGGGCCGCTCGTGCTAGGCGTGCTCGAGCTCGAAATCACAGGCACCTTGTCGCCTATCAGGATTTTTGCCTTCTCCTTGTTGCGCGCCCGGATGCGCGGGCTCGCGAGCAGGTTCGCGTCGGTATCGGTGAGCTTGAAGTTGGCGGTCGCCGACAAGCCGCTCACGTTCAGCGCGTTGACCGGCAGATGGTGCAACGCCTGCCATGTATTCACCGTGCTCGGCGTCGAGGCAGTGAACGTGTTCGGCCATTCGATCCCGAGATCCATCAGGCGGTCGTGCGAGACTTCGAGCACCTCCACCTCCAGCATGACTTCCGGCTCCGGCAAGTCCTGCGCCGCGATCATCTCTTCAGCTACCTTGATGGTGTCCGGCGTACCGCGAATCGTCACCGTGTTCGCGCGCTCGTCGATCACCACCTCCTTCAGCTTCAACAGGCTCTTCAGCAGCGACTGAATCTGCTTCGCGTCGACGTTCGACAACTGGAACGTCCGCACCTTCAGTTCCTGATACTCGAGCTGCTTGGCCGGTGTGGCCGGGTAGACGAATATGGTGTTCGCGTTGAGCTGCTTCTTGTCGAGCTGGTTCTGCATGAGAATCATGTCGACCGTGTCCTGCAACGAAGCATTCGTCACGAAGATCGTCGTCTTCAAGTCCGCACGCACATCGCGATCGAAAATCACATTCAGGCCCGACGTGCGCGCCAGCGCTTCGAAGACCATGCGCACGTTCGCGTCGCGAAACTGCAGCGAAACCGGTGTGCGCATGATCGACGACGCCGCAAGCGCCTCATCCTTATCCGCCTGCTGTTTGCGGCGCTTTTCGCCGAGCTCCTTCTGCAGTTGCAACGCAAGCTTGTTGGTCGGATGCTCGAGCAGCACCCGGTGCACGCGGTCGGACGCCGGACCGTAGGCGCCGCGTTTCATCATCCGGTCGGCTTCCTGCAGCGTCTCGAGGTCGCGGCGATCCTCATCGATCAACATGGCGATCTTGCGTGCGCGCTCGCTCGTGGGATCGATCTGGACCGCCGCACCGAGCTTCTGGACCGCCGCTTCCAATTCGTTAGCATTACGAAGTTGTTCGGCTTCATCGAGCAGCGCCTTGACTTGGCCATTCCGATCGCGCAAATAGTCGATTTTTACCTGCGCATTGGTCGGATCGTCGTGGATGTTCGGCGTGTGGCAACCGCCAAACGCAAACACGGCCACGATGGCGGCAAGCATATGCTTTCGCGCGACGAGCACGTCCGGCACGCGCGCCGCGCGCAATGCGATGGGAGGCGAGCGGTATGTCGATGGGCCGCGCTCCCCGTCGCGGCCTGGACCCCGTAGGTAGGAGGTTTTCATCACTTGCCCTCGCTTGGGATGGTTATGACCTGCTTCTCGCTGAGCGGCAGGTAAGTCAGCACTACGTCGGCTTCCGAAATCGACTCCACACGGTATTGGCCGTCGATGACGTCGCCGGGCGATACGATCAGCAACTGGTCCGCCTTGCTCAAGAAGACCTGCGGTTTCGCCGCTTTCGAGTCCAGCTCGCCCACATAGGCGAACGGCACCGGCGGCGCCGTGGGCGGCGCGGGCCGCACCTCGGCCACGGGCTGTACTTCCACAGGAGGCGGTGGAGGCAGCCATGACGAGGCGGCAAATGGGTTGTGGCTCGACTCGAGCGAAAGCGGCTTGCGCAGTGAGGCGAGCCGCGCGTCGTTCGTAAGCGGTGCGGCGGACTTGTCCGCCTTTGCCTTCTTTTGTGTCTCATCTGCCTTTGCGGTCTTCTTCGACACCGAAGCCGCCGCGCGCGCGTCGTCGTTGTGCCGGCCATTTGTTGTCGTCGGCGCAATCGGCCTCTGGATTGCCGCTACTGCCACTACCCGGGCGCGATAACCGATACCCGCCATCGCGACCCCACAGAGCGCGAGCAGCATTCCGCGTTTGACGAGAGCGGCTTTCATGGTTGCGCCGTCCGATAGACCAGCTCGAATCGCACCCGCGCATCGAGGATGTTTCCGTCCACCGCGGGACGCTCGACGTGAATCTCCTGCAGTGCCGCGTTGGGCACGTTATTGAGCACCGCCGCGAGAAAGTGCCGGATCGTGCTGTACTGATCCTTCACGGGCAACATGACTCGATAGCGCGTGAAGCGCGCGCCCGACTCGGTCATCACCTGATATTCAGCAGTACCAAGCGTCAAATTGCTCTCGCGCGCCTGCGCCAATATCGACGCGATATCGTTTGCACTCTGCGTAAAGCCAGGGAACAGGTCCGGCAACGCATCGAGCGCGATCGCATCCACGGCCGCCGTGTGCTCGTCAATCACGCGATGCTGCTTTGACGGCACCCGCGTGAGCCGCACCGAGTCGGCCAATGATTTCGAATCAGCGTGTACGCGCGATGTCGTCACGCCCACCGCAACGACGGCCGCAAAGAGCAGCGCGCCGAGCAATCCGGGCAGGCCGAACGTGCGCTGCACGTCAAAGCGTAGCGTGAGCAAAGCGTCGCGCACTCGATCCGCTTTCATGATTTCCTCCAGGCAGCCGTTATCTGGAACCGCACAGGTTTGCCCGGCACGTTTGTCTCGATGACGTGATCGTTCAGCACGGCCTCGCGCAGCAGCACACTCGACTGCAAATACTTCAGGTAGGCAATCATCGCGTCGAAGTTCTTCGCCTCCGCGGTGATGCGGATCTGGCTTTGCGCCGGGTTCTGATCGATGCCGATCAGCGCGACATCGTGGTCCGTGTAGTCTTCGACGATCGAAAACAGCTCTTGCCACGGCACGGTCAGCTCGCGCAGCACCGCCTGATTCTGCTTTTCCGCGACCATGGCCCCCGGCGTCATCTTCGGTTTCGGCTTCGCCGGGTGCTGGGCGGAAAGCACTCTCATCTGCACGACGTCCAGCTGCGCTTGCAGTCGATCGTTTTCACCGTACGCGCGCATGAGGCGCCAACCGCTCGCGACAATGAGCGCGAGCGCGGCGCAAAGCAGGATCGTGCCCGTCACCGGCAGCGGGGCCCGGCGCCGGCCGAAATCGATGTGAAGGCGCGGCATCATCTTGCGTACTCCATCAGTCGACGCGCCGACGAGCGCGCCATTGCCGGCTGCGCAGGCCGCATCGCCGCGGCGAAACGGCCCTCGAACGAGGCAAGATCGATCTCGTTGCCGAACAAATGAATCGCACACGCTTCGCGCTTCAAGCTCGCTTGGGTCGCCAAGCGTTCGAACGCGTTCTCGGCCAGCAGGGCGACTCGCGCTCCATCATCGGCGTCGCCGGGAAAAAGGCGCTGCGCGTCGTAGGCCACCCAGCGGTTGCCTTCGCTCATGACGATCTGCATCAGTTCATCGGAGAGGAACACCAAGAGCGCGGTGCCGCTTAAGCTCACCTCGCCGATGCGATTGAGCATTTGCGGCAGACAGAGCCTCAAATGGCTGATTCGCAGCCCCTCGGTCGCCGCCACTTCGTAAAGGCCGTCATGCAGCGCGCGCGACATCGCGCTCGCAAACAACGTGCGGCCGCCGCGCTGCACGCAAAAGCGCACGAGCAGCGACTCGCCCTCGATCCCGTAGGTATCGGTGAAATGAGCCAGTACGATCTCTTCAAGTTCAGATGCGCGCAATGTGCGAAAGTCGCCGTGCAAGATCGCGTGATTGCCCCAGAAATCGTCGAGCACGACGCGCGCATCGCGCTTGCGTTTGCGCGCACTCTCGCTCGCCTGAGCTTTCTTGCCGTCGGACGTGTCAGGCGCGGCAGGCGCAGCCGGTCCGATAAGCGCGGCGCGCAGCGCTTCGAGCGCGCCCGCTTCCGTGAAGCGCTGATCGTCGCGGATGCCGACCTCGACCGGCTCGACCGGCTCGACCGGCTGCGCGCTCGCGCGGCGCAAGCGCAGCCGCGCGGCAAACGACGCACCGACAGCGATCTCGCGCGTGCCGACCCCGATCGCGACCGAGTTATTCGACCATCGTGACACGGTTGATCTCCTCGAGTGTGGTCTCGCCACGCTTCACGAGTGCGAGCGCGGCGGTGCGCAGAGTCTCCATGCCGTAGCGCATCGCCGCGGCCTTGATGTGGCCAAGCGGTGCGCGCTCCGACAGCAGTTGCCGCAACTCGTCGTTCATGCGCAGCGCTTCGGCGATCGCCCGGCGCCCGCGATACCCGCTGCCGCGGCACGCGGCACAACCGGTGCCGCGGCGAAAAAGGTAGCTGCCCGCGGCATCCGGATCGATGCCCGAGCGAGCCAGCGTGTCGGCATCGACCTTCTCCTCCGTCGTGCAATCCGGGCAGCACTGCCGCAAGAGCCGCTGCGCCACCACGCCGTTCAGCGCCGATACGAAGCTGTACGGATCGACCTCCATGTTCGTGAAGCGGCCGATCACGTCGAAGACGTTGTTCGCGTGCACGGTCGTGAAGACCTGATGCCCCGTGAGCGCCGCCTGCACCGCGATCTGTGCGGTTTCCGAGTCGCGGATTTCGCCGACCATGATCTTGTCGGGGTCATGCCGCAGGATCGATCGAAGCCCTCGCGCGAAGGTGAGCCCCTTCGCTTCGTTGACCGGAATCTGCAAGATCTCGCCCAACTGGTATTCGACCGGATCCTCGATCGTGACGATCTTCTCCAGACCGTTGTTGATCTCGGTCAGGATGGCGTAGAGCGTCGTCGTCTTGCCGCTGCCCGTCGGCCCAGTCACCAGCAGCATCCCGTAAGGCATCGATGCGATCGTGCGCATGAAGCGCGTATCGGCGTCCTGAAACCCGAGGGCCTCGAGCGTGAGACCGCCCGCGGACTGCGAGAGCTGATAGCGGTCCAGAATTCTCAGCACCGCGTCTTCGCCGAACTGGTTCGGCATGATCGACACGCGGAAGTCGATCTCGCGCGCCGCGTATTGCGCCTTGAAGCGCCCATCCTGCGGCACGCGGCGCTCGGCGATGTCGAGCTCCGAAATCACCTTGACGCGCGAGAGCACTTGATCCGCGACGTCGCGCCCTTCCACCCGCCCCACCACAGTGAGCACACCGTCCACGCGGCACTTGATCATGAGCCCGTTCGCGCGGCACTCCAGGTGGATGTCGCTCGCCGACATCTTCAGCGCGTCGTAGATCGTCGAGTTGAGCAGCCTCACGACAGGGCTGTCGTCGTTGCTGATGCCTTGCAGCGTGAGCGCGAGCGATGAGGGATCGGCTGCACTTTGGACCTGGTCGTCGAACGCGAGCGAGTCCATGGCGCGCACGTCTTTTTCGCGCACGGCCAGGTAGGCGCTGAGATCCCCCACGCTCGCGAGTGCCCAGCTGTATGGCACAGTGGGCCGCACGCGCATGCGGCGCTCGACCGAGCCGCGTGTGCGCGCATCGAGCGGATCGGCAACGACAAAGATGAGGCCCTCGCCCCCGTCGCCTTCGCGAAAGCACACGCATAGCCGTGTCGTGGCTTCGACGAACGGCATGACATCGAAATCCGGTTCGAGCCGATTCAACTCGCGCATGCCGAGCGACTTCATGCGGAATTGCTCGGCCAGCCGGGCTCGCATCTCGTCCGCCGTGAGCGACGTGCGCGCCATCAACTCCTCGATCGCGCGAATGCCCGAGCCGTGCCGCTCGCCAAGGACGCGCAGTGCATCGCGCAATTCGGCGCTCAAGTTGGTTTCCGATGCTGTGCTGGCGTTATCCACGCTTGATTCCCCCCGGCGATTCACTGAATGCTCGACGCGATTTCGAAAATCGGCATGTACATCAGCACGACAATGCCGCCTATCACCACGCCGATGAAGATCATCATCGCGGGCTCGATCAAGCGCGAGATCAAATCGATGGTGCGAGAGACCTGCGCCTCTTGAAACGCGGCCACCCGATCGAGAACCGGGCCAAGACCGCCTGTCTTCT
>DASZGN010000174.1:0-8253 GCA_035938775.1 Trinickia sp. | reverse complement strand
CGATGAGTTTTACTGGGTCGATCTGGTCGGCCTCGAGGTCGTCAATGAAGCGGGCGTGGCCCTTGGCCGCGTCGCCGAGTTGATCGACAACGGCGCGCACGCCGTACTGAGCGTCCAGTACCCGTCGCTCGGCAAGGATGGTCAACCGGTCACCGGCGAGCGGCTGATACCGTTCGTCGGCGTGTACGTGAAGACGGTGGACCAGGCGGCGAAACGCATCGTCGTCGACTGGCAAGCCGATTATTGAGCACCATCGACACAACGGAGAGCGCGATGCAGTTCGATGTCGTCTCGCTCTTTCCCGAGATGTTCCGCGCAGTGACCGACTGGGGCATCACGAGCCGGGCGGCGAAGCAAGGGCGGTTCGGTTTGCGCACGTGGAATCCGCGTGACTTCACAAGCGACAACTATCGCACCGTCGACGATCGCCCGTATGGCGGCGGCCCCGGCATGGTCATGCTGGCAAAGCCGCTCGAAGCCGCGATCGGGGCCGCGAAGGCGGCTCAGGCGGCTGAGGGCATTGCCAGAACCCGCGTGGTGATGATGTCGCCACAGGGCGCGCGGCTCGATCACGAGCGCGTCATGCGATTCGCGAGCGAGCCCGGTCTCGTGCTGCTTTGTGGGCGGTATGAGGCGATCGATCAGCGGCTTATCGAGCGCTGCGTCGACGAAGAAGTGAGCCTCGGCGATTTCGTGCTTTCGGGCGGCGAACTCCCAGCGATGGCGCTCATGGACGCCGTGGTCCGTCAGTTGCCGGGCGTGTTGAACGATGCGCAATCGGCCGTGCAGGATAGCTTCGTCGACGGTTTGCTCGATTGTCCGCATTACACGCGTCCCGAGGAATACGAGGGGATGCGCGTGCCGGACGTGCTGCTGGGCGGGCACCACGCTGAAATCGAGCAGTGGCGTCGCCGGGAGGCGCTGAGAAACACCGCTGCCAAGCGGCCCGATCTGATCGAGCGCGCAAGGCGCAACAAGATGCTGAGCCGTGCCGACGAGGCATGGCTCGCAAGTCTTGCGAAGGAGTCGCCGAAAGCTTGATGTAGCCTTTGGTGTCGCCGGCAAGACCTGGGCGGTGCTGTGCATGCGTGCGCGGCACCAGATGTGAACCCATCCTCTATCGGGGCCGTGCCGAGCGCATCGCTGCATGCGCGAAGGCAGGTACGAACGCCGACAAGATGGTAATAGGAGTCAGAAATGAATCTGATTGCAAAACTTGAGCAGGAAGAAATCGAGCGCGTGCTCGGCGAGAAGACCATTCCCGAATTCGCCCCGGGCGATACGGTGATCGTCAACGTGAACGTGGTTGAAGGTACCCGCAAGCGCGTTCAGGCTTACGAAGGCGTCGTGATCGCCAAGCGCAACCGCGGTCTGAACTCGTCGTTCATCGTCCGCAAGATTTCGTCGGGCGAAGGCGTCGAGCGTACCTTCCAGACCTATTCGCCGCTTTTGGCGAGCATCGTCGTGAAGCGCCGCGGCGATGTGCGCCGCGCAAAGCTGTACTACTTGCGCGAGCGTTCGGGCAAGTCGGCACGCATCAAGGAAAAGCTGGTCTCCAAAGACCGCGCTGCTTCCTAAGCGTTGGATCTGTAAGAGCTGTAAGAAAAAGCACCCACTTAGGGTGCTTTTTCGTTTGTCAGGCGACAATGACGGATGTGTCTATCCACGATATCGCGAGAGCCCCGTTGATCCGCCGCCCTGTTTTCGAACCCGAGGTCCTGCCGATCGAATCCACCGGCGCGGATTTGCCGACCGTCGACCCGCATCGTCTGACGCCCGACGGTCTGCGCACTCGCTTCGCTCAGCGCCTCATCTGGGCGCCCGAGCCATTCGACACTCACCTGCACGAGCGCGGCGATCCGCGCGCGGCCGCGGTACTTGTGCCGCTCGTCATGCGTGACGAGGGCCTCACAGTGCTGCTCACCCAGCGCGCCGATCATCTGAGCGACCACGCGGGGCAGGTGAGCTTTCCAGGCGGGCGCCGCGAGCCGACCGACTCCAATGCGATTGCGACCGCACTGCGCGAGGCGCGCGAGGAGGTGGCGCTCGAGTCGGAGCGGGTCGAAGTCCTTGGTGCATTGCCCGATTACCTCACCGGCACGGGTTTTTGCGTGACGCCCGTCGTCGGGCTCGTGCATTTGCCGTTTTCCGTTCAGGCCGATACGCTCGAAGTCGCCGAGATATTCGAAGTGCCGCTCGCATTTTTGATGAACCCAGGCAATCACCAGGTGCGATTGCTTCGTTGGGAAGGCGGGGAGCGGCGTTTTTTCGCGATGCCTTACCCTCGCGCACGCCAGGGCGGTCAATATTTCATCTGGGGCGCGACGGCGGGCATGCTGCGAAATTTCTATCGCTTCCTCGCGGCTTGATTGGCGCGACACGCTCGAAAGCGCTGCCCGCGTTCCGGCTCTTCTTCCCTGTGCTATCGTTACGCGACAAATGAATAAACCCGAATTCGCACGACGCTTCGCATGACCTTTTTCTCCGTATTGCTGGCTCTCGTTATCGAACAGGTGCGCGCACTCTCGCCGAGCAATCCGGTGTTCGCGCTGCTTCAATATCACGCGGAGTCGGCCGCGCACGGCTTCGACGCCGGCAAGCGAAAACACGGAATTCTGGCGTGGCTCGTCGTCGTGCTGCCCTGGACGCTCGCCGTCGCGATCGTCTATTACGTGCTTTATCGAATCAGTTTCGTGCTCGCGTTTCTCTGGAACGTCGTCATCGTATATTTCACGCTCGGCTTTCGGCAGTTTAGCCATTACTTCACCGATATCCATCTCGCGCTCAATAACGACGATGTCCCGCGAGCGAGAGAGATCCTTCACGAGTGGACTGGTATCGATACCGTCGATATGCCCGTCGGCGAAATCGTGCGCCATACGCTGATTCATGCCGTCGTCGCATCGCATCGGCACGTGTTCGGCGTGTTCTTTTGGTTTCTCGTGCCGATCGGGCCGGCGGGGGCCGTGCTGTATCGGATCGCGGAGTATCTCTCCCGCAGTTGGTCCGTACCAGTCGGCGAGCGCACGGCCGCCTTCACGACCTTCGCCCAGCGCGCGTTCTTCGTTATCGACTGGTTGCCGGCGCGGCTTACGGCGCTCGGGTTCGCGATCGTCGGCAATTTCGAGGACGCGATATATGCTTGGCGCAATCACGCCCGCCAATGGCCCGACGTCACCGAAGGCGTGCTGCTTGCGGCCGGCAGCGGGGCGCTGGGCGCACGGCTTGCAGGGCCCCTCGCGGAGCAATCGAGCCTCGATGCGCTCAGCGCCAGCGACGGTGGGCCCATGCCCGTCGGCGACGATTGCACGCCGCGCACGCTGCAATCGGCGGTCGGCCTCGTGTGGCGGGCCGTCATCCTCTGGATGATCTTGCTTCTGATGCTGACGATCGCCGTTTGGGTCGGCTAGAAAACGCCGCCGGCACGCCGCGGCGGCGCAAGCAGCTCGCGCCGTGCGTCAGTCACTCGCGGGTTTCGCGTGCCGCGCCGCAGTTCCAGCAGGCAGTGAATTGCGCTTCCAGCGTTTCTCCGCACCGAGCGCACCGCCACGGCGCCGCCCCCGGCGGCGGTCCGCTCGTTGCCGCTGCAATTACCTTGCGCGCGAGCGCTTCGTCGCGCTCGTCGACAAGCCACAGCTCCGGCGCGCACTGCTCGGCCGGAATCTCGCCCAGCGCGCCGTTCAGATAACGGTTGTGCAACTCGCAGTCAATGCCGGCCACGGCCAGCAGGTTGACCCAATGCTGACCGATGATGGTGTTTGGCGCGTTCATCAGTTTGAGCATGGGCGAGCTTTGCGGCTGAATGAATGACGATGACGACGGCGCGCGGCCGTAGCGCCCTTAGCGAACCACCTGGCTCGCCTCGTGCACGAGCTGCGCATAAAGTGCGTGGCGCTCGCGCTCAACGCGGCCTTCGGCGACTGCTTCCAGCACCGCACAGCCAGGCTCGTGCAGATGGTGGCAGTTGTAGAAGCGGCAATGTGCGACGAGCGGCCGGAATTCGACGAACGCGCGCTCGAGCTGGCCTTCCGTTAAATGATAGAGGCCAAACTCCTGAAAGCCGGGCGAGTCGATCAGCGCGCCGCCCGCGGCGAGCGGGTAGAGGCGCGTGAAGGTTGTCGTATGGCGGCCGCTTTTGAGTGCCGTCGAGATTTCGCGCGTCGCCGCGTCCGCGTCCGGAACGAGCAGGTTCACGAGCGTCGATTTGCCCATTCCCGACTGGCCGAGCAATAGCGTCGCATGGCCGTGCAGGTGCTTCCCGAGCACTTCGCACGCCTCATCGGGGCGCCCCTTGATCGACAGATCGAGCACCTCGTAGCCGAGCGCGCGATAGGGCGCAAGCCGCGCGCGTGCCGCCGGCAACGCGGTTTCGACGTCGATCTTGTTCAGCACGATGAGCGGCCTCAGCGCATTCGCTTCGGCCGCCACAAGCGCGCGCCCGAGCAAGTCCTCGCTGAAATACGGTTCGGTCGCGAGCACGATCAGCAGTTGATCGAGATTCGCGGCAAAAAGCTTCGACTTGTATTGATCCGAGCGGTAGAGCAGGTTGCGCCGCGCGCCGATTTCGACGATCACGCCTTGATCGGCCGACGTCGGCTCGAAAATCACCCGATCGCCGACAGCGACTTCGCTTTTCTTGCCGCGCGGGAAGCACTGCACGAGTAAATGCGGATCGCGCTCGGGCGCGACGATATAGTGGCGTCCATGCGCCGCGATCACGAGCCCGCCCGTGCGATTTGCGGCGTCGGCAGGGTGGGCGGTCTTGGCCGCGCGGCTCTTCATGCCTGCCGCAGCAGCCGGTCGATCCGCTGCGACGCGGGCGGGTGCGAGTAGTAGAACGCTGTGTAGACAGGGTCTGGCGTGAGCGTTGCCGCATTGTCCTCATACAGCTTGACGAGCGCATTGACGAGCTCGCGCGCATCAGTCTGGCTCGCGGCGAACGCGTCGGCTTCAAACTCGTGCTTGCGCGAGCTGAACGTGCCAAGCGGTGTGACGAAAAAGAGGAACACCGGCAGCGCGAGGAAGAACAGAACCAGCGCGAGGCCATTATTGCTGCCCGTCATCGACGGCCGCACGCCAAGCCCTTCGTAGAACCACGTGCGCTCAGTGAGCCAGCCGAGCAAAGCGAGCAGCGCAAGGCTTATCGCGAATGTGACGATCATCCGCTTGATGACATGGCGACGTTTGAAATGGCCGAGCTCGTGCGCGAGCACCGCCTCGATTTCGCTGCCCGTGAGGCGCGAGAGCAGCGTGTCGAAGAACACGATGCGCTTGGCCGCGCCGAAGCCGGTGAAGTACGCGTTGCCGTGTGCGGAACGGCGGCTGCCGTCCATCACGAAGAGACCCTTCGCGGCGAAGCCGCAGCGCTTCATCAACGCTTCGATGCGGGCTTTGAGCGCATCGTCGGCAAGCGGCTCGAACTTGTTGAAAAGCGGCGCGATCAGCGTGGGATATAGCACGAGCACGAGCAGCTGAAAAGCGACCAGCACGCCCCACGCCCAGAGCCACCACAGGCTGCCGGCTTGATTCATGAGCCACAGCACCACGAAAACGAGCGGCAGGCCGAATGCCGCACCGAGCGCCGTGCCTTTGACGAGATCGGCGAGGAAGATGCGCTTGGTCATGCGGTTAAAGCCGAAACGCTCTTCGATGACGAACTGGCGGTAATAGTCGAACGGCAGGTCGATCGCGCCCGAGATGGCGATGACCGCCGCGACGAGCGCGATCTGCCCCAGGTAGCCCTGCCCGAGCCAGCCGGATAGGGTGAAACCGATCGCTTGAACGCCGCCGAGCAGCGTAAGGCCGATCAGCACGCCGGCACTCACCACGACTTCGAGCATCGCGAGCCGCGTGCGCTCAACCGTGTAGTCGGCCGCGCGCTGGTGCGCGGCGAGCGCGATCGTCCCGGCGAACTGGCTCGGCACCTGGCTGCGATGCGACGAGACGAAGCGGATCTGGCGCGAGGCGAGCCAGAGTTTCATGCCGACCATCGCGAGCACGGCGGCGGCGAAAAGGGCAGTGAAGTAAAGAGAGGCCATCAAAGAAGTCCGTTGTATCTATGCGAGAATTATAGAGTTTCGCCGCATCGGGCGAGCGGGCCGGGCCGCGCGTGGGCCGCGCGGGTGCGGCAAGCTGTGCGTCACTTCGCTTTTCAACCTGGATTCCCTTTCTTCATGACTGACATACTCGAACCCGTCGGCGAGCCGACGCTTGCGCGCACCGAGATGAACCTCGTCTGGCTCGACATGGAAATGACGGGGCTCGAGCCCGATACCGACCGCATCATCGAGATCGCCGTGGTCGTGACGAATTCGACACTCGATGCGATCGTGGAAGGCCCCGTGCTCGCGATTCATCAGAGCGACGAAACCCTCGACAAAATGGACCAGTGGAACAAAAACACCCACGGCCGCTCCGGGCTCATCGAGCGCGTGCGCGCGTCGAGCGTCACCGAAGCCGACGCGGCCGAGCAGATTCGCACGTTTCTCGACGCCTATGTGCCGCCCGGCAAATCGCCGATGTGCGGCAATTCGATCTGCCAGGACCGCCGTTTCATGGCCCGCTGGATGCCCGAGCTCGAGCGCTTCTTCCATTACCGCAATCTCGACGTGAGCACGTTGAAGGAGTTGTGCCGGCGCTGGCAGCCCGCGGTCTACAAAGGCTTCCAGAAGCGCGCCATGCATACGGCACTCGCCGACATCCATGAGTCGATCGACGAGCTCAAGTACTACCGCCAGCATTTTCTCGTCGCCGCGCCGAGCGCCCCCGTCGTCGAAGGCAATTGACGCCCCGGAGGGTGCCTCTTAGAACACACCCCCGCGCCGCGACACCAGGCGCTACGCGCTCGACGCTCGCCTGGCGCTCTTCGGGCGAAACGCCGCAACCACTTCGTCGTGCGTGCTCACGTACGGCCCGCCGATCAGATCGATGCAATAGGGCACGGCCGCGAAGATGCCCGGCACCTTCACGGCGCCCGTTGCATCGCGCAAGCCCTCCAGCGTCTCCTCGATCGATTTCGGCTGCCCCGGCAGGTTCACGATCAGTGCCGCATGATCGGGCGTCTCCCGCACCACTGCGACTTGCCGCGACAGTATCGCCGTTGGCACGAAATTCAGGCTGATCTGGCGCATCTGCTCGCCGAAACCGGGCATTTCCTTCGTCGCGACCGCGAGCGTCGCCTCGGGCGTCACGTCGCGTCGCGCCGGGCCAGTGCCGCCCGTCGTCAACACCAGGTCGCAGCCGGTTTCGTCGACGAGCTCGATGAGCGTTGCCGAGATCGTCGACGCATCGTCGGGAATGAGGCGGGTCTCGGTTCGCCACGGCGAAGCGAGCGCCTTCCCGAGCCACCCCTGTAGCGCCGGAATGCCTTTGTCCTCGTAGACGCCGCTCGTTGCGCGGTCGCTGATCGACACGAGGCCGATCAAGATTTCGTCGGGATGGCTACGTTTCGCTTTCATCGTCGTCGTCTTCCATGGTGGCCGCGTCTGCCGCGTCCCCCGCGTCACCGCTGGACGCCTTGATCCACTGGAACAGCTCTCGGAAGTAGCGCGGCGGCTTGCCTTGCTGCGCTTCCTTGCGCGCGTTGCGGATCAGCGTGCGGCCCGTCTGCGCATCGGCGCCCGGGTGGGCGTGCAAAAACGCGGTGAGCGCGGCATCGTCGGCGATGAGCTGCTCGCGCGTGTGCTCGACCCAGTGCAGGCGCGCCGTTTCAGCCTTGTTCACACCGCGGTAAGTGTCGAGCGCCGTGCGCAGCGCGGCGATCTCGTCCTCGGTGAGCGAGCGCATCACGCGGCCGATGTACTGCACCTGCCGGCGCTTGCCTTCGTGATCGGTGATGCGCCGCGCCGCGCTCACGGCGTCCGCCAGGCTCTCGGGCATCGGCATGCGCTTGAGCGCGTCCTTCGGCAACTCGACGAGCGCGACGCCAAGCACTTGCAGCGCGAGCATCTCGCGCTTCATCTGTGACTTGCTGGGGCGATCGTAGTCGGTCTCTTGATCGTCCGCGGCGGCGGATTCGATCGGTTGAATGCGGGTTTTGCGTGTCATGGGCGCCATTGTAGCGCGGGGCTCGGGGGCTGCCGCGCCGCATCCGATCGGACGAGTGCCTCGTTTTAGCGAGGTGCATCGGCGTGGACCTTGCTATGATCGCGGGATGCAAAACCACGCGCGCGCTCGACGCGTCGCATACCGCATCGGCACGTAGCCGAAGGGCGGCCAGGCGCGCGACCAGACAAGCTCAAACCGGACGGCAAC
>DASZGN010000173.1:0-7467 GCA_035938775.1 Trinickia sp. | reverse complement strand
GGATTTGCAGCGTGTTCCTTCGTGCAGTTACCCCGAATTCAGCCGGCGGTTGGGGCGCGTTGTGGCTGCACTAGCCGATGCTCCGTTCACACGCACCCGCACACGACGCAGCCTGCCGCCGATACCACAGTCGCTACCGTTGTTTCGCTAGAATCGCTGTCGAGAACCCGCTGGGAAGGGGCGTCTACATACCTCGCTAGCCTGCGAGGACTTTGGCCGAACCGGTCTATGGTTCGACACCCTGCAGCACGGTTTTATCGACATGCCCCTCATTGCGCCGTTTAGCTCTTAGCCTTGCCTGGCAACGAAAGTCGGAACTCTGTGTGCGTACAAGTGTGTCAACAGGGCGAGACAGACGTCGAAAGTCGGAACTCAACTTTGGGCTGGTGTACGTGAGAAACCACAAGATGACCGATATGTCGGGCTCTCAAAGTCGGGACTTAATTGTGCGTCCACAACAGTTCGCAGTTCGAGAATGATGATCGCCTTGTCCGGGCGGCCCTTGTGCTTTGACAGCGATAGGTGAGCATTTTCGGGAGGCTCGACGCATGTCGCATGTACTCGTTGCATCATGCCTTGTCCCAAGGCGGCACACCGGAAAACGCGTCGACTAGAAAATCGACAACTGCACGTACTTTCGCGCTTACATGCCGTCGACTGGGGTATAACGCGAGCACGTCGATGTCCGGCAAGCTGTATGCAGGCAGGACCTGAACCAGCCTGCCCGCACGCAGGTCCGCGCCTATCAAAAACGTAGGCTGCCAGATGACGCCGAGGCCCGCGAGCGCTGCCGCGCGAGCTGTGTCGCCGTTGTTCGTGTGCATGGGGCAATTGACTTCTACGGGGTGAGCCTTACCGGTGCTATCGGTCAGTTGCCACTCGTCGCCAGTGGCGGCATACGTGTAGCCGATGCATCGATGCATGGCCAGATCCGCCGGTGTAGCCGGGCACCCCCAGCGAGTCAGATAGTCAGGGGATGCACACAGGATGTTCTTCGACGTCGCGAGCTTGCGAGCAGCGTAGTCAACGGGGCCCATGCGCGAAATGCGAATGGCAAGATCGAACCCTTCCTCGACGAGGTCCACTACGCGGTCGATGAGTGCAATGTCGAGTTCGACTTCCGGGTATTTCCGCATGAATTCGGCCCAAAGCGGCGCCAAATGCAAAATGCCGAAGCTCACCGGCGCGTTAATACGCAATCGACCTCTCGGTTCAATCGACGTCGACGACACCAGTCCTTCTGTCTCCGCAACGTCTTCAAGAATGGTTTTGCATCGCGCGTAAAGGGTTTTACCGCCCTCGGTGAGCGAGAGCTTGCGTGAAGTGCGATTAAGCAGTCGCGTGCCGAGATGCGCCTCGAGCTCGCTTACATAGCGCGTTACGTTTGCGGGAGAAGTGTCGAGCGCATCCGCTGCGCGCGCGAAGCCGCCGCGATCGACCACGGTCAGGAATACTTCGAATGCGCGTAGCCGGTCCATGCCGTTCTCCGATCAATGATCAACGCCAGGCCAGCCCGGCCACCCGCTAGCTACGCAAGCAGATGCTCCCGAGCTAACGTGCGGGCCGCGAAACCCGTAGCGACACATCAATTCCATGCGCCGTCCCTCGAAGAATATTCACAAAAGCTGAATGGTGCACCGAGGTTTTCGGTCTTTCGTTCGCTATCGCTGGTCCCTATAGTGCCTTTCATGGAGCAGGGCAGTGAGCACCGGTCGACCACTTGGAAGGAGAGTTGAATGAAACGCTTGTCAGGAAAAGTTGCCATCGTAACTGGAGCCAGCGGCGGAATCGGCCGCGAAACAGCGAAGCTCTTTGCAAGGGAAGGCGCGAAAGTCGTGGTGGCGGCACGCCGCGAGAAAGAACTTGAAGAACTTGTCGACGAAATCGTCGGCGAAGGAGGGGAGGCGGTGTCGCTGGCGGGCGACGTGCAATCGGAAGACTATGCCCGAGCACTTGTGGCGCTTGCTGTAAGCCGCTTCGGCCGTCTCGACGTCGCCTTCAACAACGCTGGCACTTTGGGCGAGATGGGGCCCACCACGGGTGTATCCGAAGCCGGCTGGTCGGCAACGGTTTCCACCAATCTGACGAGTGCGTTCCTGGGTGCGAAGCATCAGATTCCCGAGATGCTCAAGCAAGGTGGCGGCTCGATCATTTTCACGTCCACTTTCGTCGGATACACGTTTGCCTTCCCCGGCACCGCCGCCTATGCCGCGAGTAAGGCAGGGCTGATTGGATTGACTCAGGCACTTGCGGCCGAGTATGGCCCGCAAGGCGTGCGCGTCAACGCGGTCCTGCCGGGTGCCGTCGATACGGATATGTACCGCGGGATGAACAACACGCCAGAATCGCAGGCGTTCGTGTCCAACCTGCACGCGCTCAAGCGGGTGGCGAAGCCAGAGGAGCTTGCTCGCTCGGTGCTTTATCTGGCGTCCGACGATTCGTCGTTTGTGACTGGCACGGCTTCGCTGGTCGACGGCGGTGTTTCGATTACACGTACTTAACGTCGAACTCCCGGGTGATCGAGGGCACCGCTCCATGGCGATGTCCCCCCGATAAAGGGCCGGGACAAAATCCCGGTTGCCCATTTTTGGGTAACAATCGCACATATTGGCACTAAACCTGCGTATTGGATTTCGAGCTCGCGGGCGATATCTTGATCGGGCTCACCAGAACCAGAGGGCTTCCCAAATGGGCGATGCATCGAGCACTTCGAGCGGCGGTTGTGCGTCGATCTTCCTTTCTGACGACAGCGAATTGGGCCGACTAATCCGCGAATTCGATTGGGCGTCGACCCCGCTCGGGCCGCCGTCGAATTGGCCGCTCAATCTCCAGGTCGCCTTGCGCATCATGCTGGGTTCTCGTCAGCCGATATGGATCGGCTGGGGCAGCGAACTCATCTATTTCTACAACGACCCGTATAAGTCGATCATCGGCGGCAAGCACCCGTGGGCGCTCGGGCGGCCTACGTCAGAAGTGTGGCGCGAGTTATGGAGCGATATCGGGCCCATGCTCGATACCGCCATGAGCGGCGGTGGCGGAACCTATGCCGAAGCCCTCTTGCTCATCATGGAGCGCAACGGCTACCGCGAAGAAACGTATTACACATTCTCCTATAGCCCGATCCCGAACGACGATGGCAGCGTCGGCGGCATTATCTGCGCGAACAGCGACGACACCCAGCGCGCGATCGGCGAGCGCCAGCTCGCGCTCCTGCGCGATCTCGCGGCCGACACAACCAACGCCCGCAACTGGCAAGAGGTTTGTGCCTCGGCCGCGTCGGCCCTCGCGACGAACGCGCGCGACTTGCCGTTCGCGATGATCTATGTCGCCCAGCCCGACGGCTCGGCCGTGACGCTCGCCAGCGTGACCGGAATCGAGCGAGGCCATCGTGCGGCGCCCGATACCATCCCGTTGCACGCGCCGTCGCTCTGGCCTGTCGATAAAGTGCTGCGCATGCATAGAACGGTCGTCGTATCCGATCTTCGCTCGCTCGTCGATGAGCCGATGCCGAGCGGCCCCTGGCAAGAGCCGCCCGCGCAGGCCGCGTTGATACCGATCATGCCGTCGGGCGAAACGGGCCGTGCCGGCGTGCTCATCGTCGGCCTCAATCCGTTCCGTTTGTTCGATCGCAACTATCGAAGCTTCCTGCACCTGGTCGCGGGCCAGATCGCCGCGGCCTTCGCGAGCGCACAGGCCTATGAGGAGGAGCGCCGGCGCGCGGAAGCGCTCGCGGAAATCGATCGCACCAAGACGGCGTTCTTCTCGAATGTCAGCCACGAATTCCGCACGCCCCTCACGTTGATGCTCGGCCCGCTCGAGGACGTGCTCAACGACCCTTCGCGGGAGGCGCTACGGCCCGTTCACCGTAAGCGGCTCGTCACCGCGCATCGCAATTCATTGCGCTTGCTCAGGCTAGTGAATACGCTGCTCGACTTCTCACGCATCGAAGCCGGACGCGAGGTTGCGACATTCGAGCCGACCGACCTCGCCGATCTGACCTCCGAGCTCGCATCCAACTTCGAATCAGCGACACAACGCGCCGGCCTCAAGCTGCCCATCGATTGCTCCGCATTGCCTGAGCCCGTCTACGTCGACCGCGACATGTGGGAGAAGATCGTCCTCAACCTCTTGTCGAATGCGTTCAAGTTTACTTTCGAGGGCGAAATCGCCGTGCAAACACGCGTCGCCGCCGACGGGCTCGCGGCGGAGCTTGTCGTGCGCGACTCGGGCGTCGGCATTCCCGCGCGCGAGCTGCCGCGGCTATTCGAGCGCTTTCATCGCGTGGAAGGGCAGCGAAGCCGCTCGTTCGAAGGTTCGGGCATAGGGCTCGCGCTCGTACAGGAGCTCGTCAAGCTGCACGGCGGCACGATCGAGGTGACGAGCAAGGTCGGGCAGGGCACGACCTTTTGCGTGCGCATACCTTTCGGCACCGCGCACCTGGCGGCTGATCACATCGGCGCCCAAGGCGCGCACCCGTCCAAGCCCCACGGTGCCGATGCTTATGTGGAGGAGGCACTGCGGTGGCTGCCCGACAGCGACAAGGGCGGCGACGACGATGAACCGGCCGAGCGCGTCGACGACGTGCCGGAGTTGCTCGTCGGCTCGCAGACGGCGGGCGCGCGCGTGCTCGTCGCCGACGACAACGCCGACATGCGCAAGTACATCAGCCGGCTGCTCGGGCAACGGTGGGAGGTGCAGACGGTGTCGGACGGCCGCGCGGCGCTCGATGCGATTCGCGCGCAGAGGCCCGACATCGTCGTGACCGACGTGATGATGCCGAACCTCGATGGCTTCGCTCTCTTGCGCGAGATCCGCTGCGACCTGGAGTTGCGGGATCTTCCCGTCATCATGCTGTCGGCTCGCGCGGGCGAAGAAGCGCGCGTGGAGGGCTTGGGCTCGGGAGCCGACGACTATCTGACCAAGCCGTTCTCGGCGCGAGAACTCATTGCGCGTGTCAATGCGAATCTCGAAATGGCGCGCATGCGCCGCGACGCGACGCGCGAGCTGCGCGAGAGCGAGGCGCGTTTTCGCAATATGGCCAACCATGCGCCCGTCATGATGTGGGTCAGCGACTCGAGCGGCTCGCTGACCTATCTGAATCGCGTGTGGTGCGAATTCACCGGACAGGCGCTCGATGAAGCGGTAGGCGCGGGCGCCTGGGCGGCGCTTCACGCGGACGATCGCGCGCAGTACGAGCAGACGTTTTTCGCCGCGCACGCGCGGCGCGAAGCGTTTCGCGCGGAGTGCCGCGTGCGGCGCGCCGACGGCGTGTATCGCTGGGCCTTGAGCGCCGCTGCGCCACGCTTCGATGACGATGGCGAGTTTCTCGGCTATATCGGCTCAGTGATCGAGATCACCGAGCGCAAGGAAGCCGAGCGGATCCTTCAGGAAGCGAACGTCGTGCTGGAGCGGCGTGTCGCCGCGGCAATCGCCGAGCGCCTGCATACCGAAGCCCAGTTGCACCAGGCACACAAGATGGAGGCCATCGGCAAGCTCACGGGCGGCGTTGCGCACGATTTCAACAACGTGCTGCAGGTGATCGCCGGCAATCTCCAGCTGCTCAATCGCGACGTGACGGGCAACCTGCGCGCCGAGCAGCGGCTGCAGACTGCCGTTGCGGCGACCGCGCGCGGTTCTCGTCTCGCTTCGCAACTGCTTGCGTTCGGACGGCGGCAGCCGCTTGCGCCGAAGACAGTCAACCTCGGCCGGCTCATTCGAGGCATCGATGAGATGTTGCGCCGCTCGCTCGGCGAATGCGTCGAGATCGAAACGATCGTCGCGGGCGGCTTGTGGAACACCTATGTCGACACCGTGCAAGTGGAGAACGCGCTGCTCAATCTGGCCATCAACGCGCGCGACGCCATGCAAGGCCAAGGCAAGCTCACGATCGAAGCGGGCAACGCGTGTCTCGACGATGCGTACGTCGCGCGCCACGGCGATTTGGCCGCCGGCCAATATGTGATGGTCGCCGTGAGCGATACCGGTTGCGGCATTCCGCAAGACCTTCTCGAACGCGTTTTCGAGCCATTCTTCACGACCAAGCCCGAAGGTCAGGGAACGGGCCTCGGGCTCAGCATGGTCTACGGCTTCGTGAAGCAATCGGGCGGGCACGTCAAGATCTATAGCGAGATAGGGCATGGCACGACAGTTCGGATCTATTTGCCGCGTGCGCGTCAGCCCGAGGATGTCGAAACCGATATGGAAGCCGGCCCCATCGCAGGCGGCACCGAGACGGTGCTCGTCGTCGAAGACGATGAGGACGTGCGCGGCACGGTCGTCGACTTGCTGGCCGAGCTCGGCTATCGCGTGCTGCGCGCGAAAGATGCGCAAGGCGCGCTCGCGATCGTCGAGAGCGGCGTGCCCATCGATCTGCTCTTCACCGACGTGGTCATGCCGGGGCCGCTCACAAGCCCCGAGCTTTCGCGCAAGGCGCGAGAGCGGTTGCCCGACATTGCCGTGCTCTTCACGTCGGGATACACGGACAACGCGATCATGCATGGCGGCCGGCTCGACCAAGGGGTCGACTTGCTGAGCAAGCCGTACAGTCGCGAGGCGATGGCGCGCAAGATCCGCCAGGTGCTGCGCTATCAGGTGCGCGGCAATCCCGCAGCGGCGAGCACGCCGAGGGTCGCAGCCGGTGGCGCCGCCGCGGACGCGATGCGCTTGCCGTCGAAGCAGTGCGCGCGGGTGCTGCTCGTCGATGACGACGCGATGGTTCGCTTCACGACGGCGGACATGATCACCTGTCTCGGACATGTGGTGATCGAGGCCTGCGATGCGACAAATGCGTTGAAGCTGCTTGGCAAGCAAGCGTTCGACATCATCGTCACCGATATCGCGCTGCCGGACCTGTCGGGAGACGAGCTCGCGATGCGCGCCGTCGCCATGCAGCCCGGATTGCGCGTAATCTTCGCCTCGGGCTACGACGCCTTGCCGGACGAGAACAAGTCTGCCGCATTGGCCGGTGCCATGCTGCTGCGCAAGCCCTACAAGCGCGAGCACATGGAACAGACGTTGAATGCGGCGCTGGCCGCGCGGCTTGCGGCGAGCGGGAGCGCCGCGGTGAGCGCGGGCCGACAGTCGTCGTCGGTGTCTGCGGCTCCTTCGCCGGGAAACACAGGGCGCTCGGCGTAAGCTACGTGCGCCGCGCGGTTCGCCTGCTGTCCATTTGCTCAAGAGGTGAGGATTTTCGGGAGCATCGATACGCGCCACGCCTCCCGTCAAAGCTCACCTTTGCGTATCGGACTTCTGTTTCGGCCGGGATTCGGGCCGGGATTCGGACCGCACACCGATCGGAACGAAGACGCTCCCGTCGAACGAAAATCTGGCAGCATAACGCCCGGCTTTGCATCTTCGAAAACTAAAAGATGTTCGCACTTCATTTGGACGGGCAGGCGCATGTGCTTAGCGCTTGGCCCGCGTCATGGTCGATTGGAAAAGAAACCGAAAAGCGAGGATTTCGATGGT
>DASZGN010000172.1:0-4972 GCA_035938775.1 Trinickia sp. | reverse complement strand
GCAATAGCGGGAGCGCGGTTCATCGAACCTCGCTCATCGGCCGCGAAGCGCCGCCGCGTATCGATGTCGATGTCGATATCAACATCGTCACGATGGTTGCCGACACATCACTGCTGCTGCCAGCCGATCGTGATGAAGGCGCTGCGCCGCGGCGTGTTGTAGGTGTAAGCGAGTTCATAGTTCTTGTCGAACAGGTTGTCGATTTGCGCGCTGACGTACCACGCCTTCGTGATGTTGTAGCGCGCGGAGAGGTTCACGAGTCCATAGCCGCCAAGCTTCACTCCGCTGTCGTTGCGCGGGCCGCTCACGATCCACTCGCCGCCTGCGCGCCAGCCGTCGATCGAGCGGTTCACCGATAACGAAGCGAAGCGCCGCGCACGACGATCGAGAACGGTATGCGTGTCCTCATCGACCGGGTTTTGCGCCGTGAACGTCGCGCGCACATCGGTCTTGCCGACATGTCCGCTCCACGAGCCTTCGATGCCCTGCACCTTCGCATGGCCGACATTCTCCGCGATGAAGAAAAGCCCTCCTTGCGTCGACACGTAGTTGATCAGATCGCTGTAGCGCGTCTGAAACGCCGTGAGTCGCAGCACGCCGAGCGCGTTCGAAGCGTATTGCAGCGCGGCTTCGACGGAGTGACTGCGCTCGGGCCTGATCGACGGGTTGCCGCTGCCCGGGTAATAGAGATCGTCGAAGCTCGGTGCGCGAAACGCGCTCGAATAGCTTGCCGTCGCCTTCCAATGCTCGGTGAAGTCGTACGCGTAACCGAGATAGTAAGTGTTCGCACCGCCGAAATCCGAGTACTGATCGCGGCGGACATTGGCTTGAATCTGGCTTGCGCCGAATCGCCCCGTGTAGCCGGCAAACGCCGAGTTCACGTGCCGATCGGGCGCCGAAAACGTGTCCGAATCGAGGCTTTGATCAAGCCGTTCGTAGCCGAGCCGAAAGGTTTGCCGCGGCGCGAAGTTGAAATCGTTCTGCCACGTGTATTGGCGATTGTCGGTGTCGAAACGGCCGTTGTAGACGCCGTTGGTCTTGTCGATCGCGGCATCATGGCCATCGGCGAGCACAACGTGCGTTGTCCACCAGCCGGTGAGCTTGCCGTCGGCGAACACCGATGCCTGACGCACCTTGCTGTAGAGATAGTTGACGTCCGTCGGCAAGCCGAAGGCGTTGTCGAAGCTCGCCTTGCCGTCCGTCTGGAAGTAGCGCGCGCCCACGTCCCAGTTTTCGTTGAACTTATGGCGCAGCGCCGCCGACACGCTCTCGTTCAGATACCCGTTCGCGTCCGGGTTCGCATTCGGTGCGAGCGCGGGGTTGATCGAGGAGAAGCCGTCGTCCTTCGCGCGCGCGACCTGCACGCTGAACGTCGTCTTGCCGTCCTTGTCGAACGCGCCATTCACGCCTGCTTCCTGCGTCTGCGTGTGATAGCTGCCGTAGCCGACCGAGAAGTCGAAGCGCGGCGGATGGTTGCCCCCGTCTTTGGTAAACACCTGCACGACGCCGCCCATCGCCCCCGAGCCGTAGAGTGCCGACACATCGCCGTTGACCACTTCCACTCGATCGACTTGCGAAAGCGGGATTTGCGCGAGCTGCGCTTGGCCGAGGCTCACCGAGTCGACGCGCACGCCATCGATCAGCACGAGCGACTGTGTCGCCGAGCCGCCGCGCAGAAACAGCGTCGCGTTGGAGCCGGGCGCGCCGTTGCGCACGATCTGGGCGCCCGGCGCGAGCCGCAGCAGGCCGGGCAGATCGGCGGCGGTGGCGTCGGCGATATCCTGGGACTCGAAGCTCGTCGTCTGCGGGATCGCATCGGCGAGCGGCTGCGGCCCGCGCTGTGCGGTAACGACGATCGGTGCGAGCGTGCCGCCTTCTGCGACCGGGGCGTCGGCGGCCACGCCCGAGGTTTGGTTCGATGAAGCACGCGATGGCGCAGCGAGCGCGGCGGGCGTGGAAGCGGAAGCGGAAGCGGAAGCAGAAGCGGCGGCAAACGTTGCGGCGTCGCTCGCCGAAGGTTGTTGGGCAAGTGCCGCAAGCGGCAGCCCCGCGAATGCGATAGCAACCGGCAAACGCACCCTTCCCCTGACGGGTGTGGACATCATGTGGTTTTTCCTGTGGGATTGGCACGCGACCCGCTTCCCCGCAGGCCGCCTTGTCATCGAGCGCGGGCCGTGCTCGCGCGAATGCGCAGCACACCACGCGCACCGCGAGCGCTTGGGCGCCACGCTTTCCGCTTTGGCCGGTATCCGGGCTGACGACATATCGAATCCGCCTTCCCACGCCTTCTCGGCGCAGTGGCGTCGGATCGACTTCGTTCGCGCGTGTCGCGCGGAACGCATCGCTTACCGTTGCGGGGGCAGCACAGGTTGGCTCCATCCTGGCGGATTTCGCTCCCTGTTTCCCGTTTAACTGCGCGCATCGACTGGCGAGCGCGCGGGCACCAAAGTGCCGCAAGTGTAGGAGCGCGCGTGACGAATAGCAACAATGGCTGGCAACGCGCGCCGCTTTGCGTTAAAAAAACGGGAAACGTTACGTCTCGATACGACTCAATGGTCGGAATGGTCAATATTCCGCGCTAAAATGCGGGGTCTTTAGAGGACGCAGCAGAATGCTCAACGAACTCGAATCATTGTCAAAGAACATCGGCCGGCTGATTGCGATCAACGAACGCCATCAGCAGGCACGTCACGCGCTCGACGAGCAACTCGCGCAGTTGCGCCGCGAGAATGACGCCGCGCGCGCCGAGCTCGCGCTCCTTCGCGATGAGCGCAATGCATTGCAAGCCGAACGCGACGCGCTCCTCGCGAAAATCGACGATGCGCAAGTGCGCCTGAACGTCATCCTCGAAAAATTGCCGCGCTCGAAGGGGCACGAGGCCGACAATCAGCTCGATCTGCTTGCTCCGGCGAGCGGTGACAGTGCGTCGAGCGGTGCGGCCACGCAGCACGGAGAAAATGCATGACGACGAGACAGATTGAAGTTTCGATTCTTGACCAACCCTATCGCCTGGCCTGCTCGGCCGACACCGAGGCGACGCTGCGCGAAGCGGTGGCTCGCGTCGATGGGGAGATGACGAAGATCCGCTCGGCGAGCAACGTGCGCGGCACCGATCGCATCGCGGTGATGGCCGCGCTTTCGCTCGCGTCGGAATTGCTGAAATTGCAACAGAGCGTGCGACACGGCGAGGCTTTTCCAGCGGAAGAAATCCGGCGTACAATGCGCCAAATGAACGAACAGCTCGGTGCGGTGCTCGAACAAAGCGAAGCGCGGCAGTGAGGCTCTTTTAGTTCGTCATCACAGGTTTTACAGCTTCCCTGCCTGGTTCGCCAAGGTCATATATTCCTTGAACCAATGCCATGTGCACGGTTGCGGAAATTTGTAGCACGGGTGTGCGCGTCACTCTGTCTGATGTACCCGAAGTGCTGCTAACTGCGACCAATTCTGAACCCTCGGTTCAGGATGCCGGCCTAGCGGCTATGGCGGGGACCTATTCAACGGCATCGGTCTTTCCGATGCCGTTTTCATTTGTGAAGTGGGACGACGCACGCACGGCTCATTCAATCGACTCCATTCCCACATACTGCATCGACCCCATGCGCTACTGGCTGATGAAGTCCGAACCGGATGAAGCGAGCATCGACGATCTCGCCCGCGCCACCAAAGAGACGCTGCCTTGGACCGGCGTGCGCAACTATCAGGCGCGCAACTTCATGCGCGACGTGATGCAAGTGGGCGACGGCGTGCTCTTTTATCACTCGAGCTGCCCCGAGCCCGGCATCGCGGGGCTTGCGCAAGTGGTATCCACGGCCTACCCCGATCCGACGCAGTTCGATCCGAAGAGCCCGTACTTCGACCCGAAATCGACGCATGAAGCGCCACGCTGGATGCTCGTCGACGTGCGCTTCGTGAAAAAAATTCCACTCGTATCGCTGGCCGCATTGCGCGAGCATCCAGAACTTTCCGACATGCGCGTGCTCGCAAAGGGCAATCGTTTGTCGATCACGCCCGTGACGGAAGCGCAATGGCGCTTCATCACCGAGCGGCTCGCATGACACAAGGTCAACGCCTTCCCCCCGCAAGGACCCTCAGATGAAGAAAACAACCGCTGCCCTCACCCTCGCCGCGGCAATGCTGCCGTTCGTCCTCGCCCCGTCGCCCGCTCGCGCGGACACGATCGTCACGCAGAGTCCGCCTTCGGGTGTGCTCTCGTTGTCGGCGCAAGCGAGTGCCGACGTGCCGCAGGACGTGGTCGAGATCACGCTCTTTTACGAACAGCAGGCGCAGGATGCGGCGTCGCTCACCGACGCGCTCAACAAGCGCGCCGACGCTGTGCTCCGGCAGGCGAAGGGCGCCGCGGGCGTCACCGCGCGCACGGGCTCGTTCTCGATTTATCCGGCGACCGATCGCGACGGCCGCATCTCCGCGTGGCGCGGGCGCACGGAAGTCGTGCTCAAGTCGCACGATTTCGCCGCCGCTTCACGGCTCGCGGGCGAGTTGAACTCGACGATGCAAGTCGGCAATGTCACGTTCTCGCTTTCGCCCGAGGCGCAGCGCAAGGCCGCGGAAAAACTCACGAGCGATGCGATCGCATCGTTCCGCGAGCAGGCCGAGTCGTCGGCGCACGCGTTCGGCTACAACGGATTCACGATTCGGGAAGTCAACGTCGGACACGGCGGTGTCATACCGCCGCATCCGATGTTCGCGATGCGTGCCATGGCCGGACAAGCGCCGCAGGCGGCAGAGCCGCTGCCGCTCGAAGGCGGTACCTCGACGGTAACCATCAACGTGTCGGGCACGGTGCAAATGACGCGCTGAACTTCACCAAGCCGTCAAGCGCACAGACGGCCGAGGGAACGCTCACGCCGCCCTCGGCCTCAATCCTGTAAAGCCTTGATCGCTCCCTTCAGCTTTGCCGCGCGACGACAGTCTCGCCGCCGGCACGCCGATACGACCACGCCAGAAGCGCGAT
>DASZGN010000171.1:0-4344 GCA_035938775.1 Trinickia sp. | reverse complement strand
GCCATTCCTTCGGCCCGGTGTTGTGCACCGAAACGCCCTTCGAATCGACGGCCACCGTCACCGGCATGCCCTTCACGTCGAATTCATAGATCGCTTCCATGCCGAGGTCTTCGAATGCGAGCACCTTCGCGCCGCGGATCGCCTTCGACACGAGGTAAGCCGCGCCGCCGACCGCCATCAGGTACGCGGCCTTGTGCTTCTTGATCGCCTCGATCGCGACCGGGCCGCGCTCGGCCTTGCCGACCATCGAGATCAGGCCCGTTTGCGCGAGCATCGTCTCGGTGAACTTGTCCATGCGCGTGGCCGTCGTCGGGCCGGCCGGGCCGACCACTTCATCGCGCACCGGATCGACCGGGCCGACGTAATAGATCACACGATTCTTGAAGTCGACGGGCAGCTTCTCGCCCTTCGCGAGCATGTCGGCGATGCGCTTGTGCGCGGCGTCGCGGCCCGTGAGCATCTTGCCCGACAGGAGCAGCGTCTGGCCCGGTTGCCAGCTCGCGACTTCCGCGGGCGTGAGCGTGTTCAAGTCGACGCGCTTGCTCGTTTCGGTATTCGCGACCCATTGCACCTTCGGCCATGCGTCGAGCGGCGGCGCGTCGAGCTTGGCGGCGCCCGTGCCGTCAAGCGTGAAGTGCGCATGACGCGTTGCCGCGCAGTTAGGGATGATCGCGATCGGCTTGGAGGCCGCATGCGTCGGCGCCGCCATGATCTTCACGTCGAGCACCGTCGAGAGGCCGCCGAGCCCCTGCGCTCCGATACCGAGCGCGTTGACCTTTTCGTGCAGCTCGACGCGCAGCTCTTCGATCCAGTCGCGCGGGCCGCGGGCGATGATCTCCTGGATGTCGATCGACTCCATCAGCGATTCCTTCGCCATCACCATCGCTTTTTCGGCCGTGCCGCCGATGCCGATGCCGAGCATGCCTGGCGGGCACCAACCGGCGCCCATCGTCGGCACCGTCTTCAAGACCCAGTCGACGATCGAGTCCGACGGGTTCAACATCGCGAACTTCGACTTGTTTTCAGAGCCGCCGCCTTTCGCGGCCACCTGCACGTCGATTTTGTCGCCGGGCACGATCTCGTAGTGGATGACGGCCGGCGTGTTGTCCTTCGTATTCTTGCGCGCGCCTTCGGGCGGGTTCACGATCGATGCGCGCAGCACGTTGTCGGGGTTCAGGTAGCCGCGGCGCACGCCCTCGTTGACCATGTCGGTCACGCTCATCGTGGCTGCGCCCGTTTCGCTGGCCCAGCGCACGTCCATGCCGACTTTGAGGAACACCGTGACGATGCCCGTGTCCTGGCAGATCGGCCGGCGGCCTTCCGCGCACATGCGGCTGTTGGTGAGGATCTGCGCAATCGCGTCTTTCGCGGCCGGGCTCGCTTCGAGCTCGTACGCACGGCCGAGCGCCTGGATGTAGTCGAGCGGATGGTAGTAGCTGATGTATTGCAGGGCGTCCGCGACGCTCTGAATCAGGTCTTCCTGTTTGATGACTGTCATGGCTTGGATGCTGTGGGGACGATGCGGCGAATCTAAAGAAAGCGCCGAAAAAAGGCGCGCAAAAAAGCGCGTCATTGTACCGCGTAGCGCCAAATCGCATCGTGGCGGCACCCCAGGCGCCGCGTCCGTTCAGGAGGCCATGTGGCGGTGTTCGCTTCACCGACTTTAATCAGGACTCGAAGTTGGGATAGCATGTAGAAGTGCGCCGACGGCCCGGCAGATAAAGCCAAAGAGGGCTAAGGCGAGCGATAACTGTATGAAAGAAAACCATCAACAAGCACGGAGCTGGAGACACGCACGCTGTAAGTGCCCGGTAAGTTGTGGCGTTTAGTGTGCAACCACACAAATGACCTTCGTTGATCGCACGCCTCATGTGTGGCCTCACGCGGGCAGCGTCGCCTTGCACCGGAATTCAAGTTTGATCTTTGTCCATAAGGGAGTTGTGATGTCTGCAATCGAATCGGTTCTTCACGAAAGCCGTGTGTTTGCGCCCTCCGCGGAGACGATGTCCGGAGCGGCGATTTCGGGAATGGACGCATATCGGGCGCTCATGGCTGAGGCCGAGCGCGATTACAACGGGTTCTGGGCGAAGCTCGCGCGCGAGACACTCGCATGGCAGAAGCCATTTACGAAGGTGCTCGACGAATCGAAGGCGCCGTTTTACACATGGTTTGAAGACGGCGAGTTGAACGCGTCGTTCAACAGTCTTGATCGACATGTCGCCGCGGGCAACGGTGCGCGTACCGCGATCATCTTCGAGGCCGATGACGGCACTGTCACGCGCGTGACCTATCAGGAATTGCTGCAACGCGTGAGCCGCTTCGCGAATGCGTTGAAGCGGCGCGGCATCAAGAAGGGCGATCGCGTTGTCATCTATCTGCCGATGTCGATTGAAGGCGTCGTTGCGATGCAGGCTTGCGCGCGCATTGGTGCGACGCACTCGGTTGTGTTTGGAGGGTTTTCGTCGAAGTCGCTCAACGAGCGGCTTGTCGACGTCGGCGCCGTCGCGCTCGTGACAGCCGACGAGCAGATGCGCGGCGGCAAGGCGTTGCCGCTCAAGAGCATCGCCGACGAAGCGCTTGCGATGGGCGGGTGCGAAGCGGTCAAGAGCGTGATCGTCTATCGCCGTACCGGCGGCAACACCGAATGGCACCCCGAGCGCGACCTGTGGATGCATGAGGTTGTCGAGCAAGAAGCCGATACGTGCGAGCCGGAGTGGGTCGGCGCCGAGCATCCGCTTTTCGTGCTGTATACGTCGGGCTCCACCGGCAAGCCGAAGGGCGTGCAGCACAGCACGGGCGGCTATCTGCTGTGGGCCGCGCAGACGATGAAGTGGGCCTTCGATTGGAAGCCTTCCGATGTATTCTGGTGCACGGCTGATATCGGCTGGATCACGGGCCACACCTATATCGCCTATGGGCCGCTCGTGCTCGGCGCGACGCAAGTGATGTTCGAGGGCGTGCCGACGTATCCCGACGGCGGCCGCTTCTGGAGCATGATCGAGAAGCACAAGGTGAGCGTGTTCTATACGGCGCCCACGGCGATCCGCTCGCTCATCAAGGTAGCCGACGCGGACCCGAACGTGCATCCGAAGCGCTATGACCTGTCGAGCCTGCGCATTCTCGGCACCGTCGGCGAGCCGATCAATCCGGAGGCGTGGATGTGGTACTACGAGAATGTCGGCGGTTCGCGCTGCCCGGTTATCGACACTTGGTGGCAGACCGAGACGGGCGCCCACATGATCGCGCCATTGCCGGGCGCGACGCCGCTCGTGCCGGGTTCATGCACGCTGCCGCTGCCGGGCATCATGGCGGCCATCGTCGACGAGACGGGGCAGGACGTGCCGAACGGGCAGGGCGGCATTCTCGTCGTGAAGCGGCCGTGGCCGGGCATGCTGCGCACCGTCTGGGGCGATCCCGATCGCTACAAGAAGAGCTACTTCCCCGACGAGCTCGGCGGCACACTGTACCTCGCCGGTGACGGCTCCGTGCGCGACAAGCAAAGCGGCTACTTCACGATCATGGGCCGCATCGACGACGTGCTCAACGTGTCGGGTCACCGGCTGGGGACGATGGAGATCGAGTCGGCCCTCGTCGCGAATCCGCTCGTGGCGGAAGCGGCGGTCGTGGGGCGGCCTGATGAGACCACGGGCGAGGCGGTGGTCGCGTTCGTTGTGTTGAAGCGGCCGCGCCCCGAGGGCGAGGAAGCGGTCAAGCTTGCGAGCGAGTTGCGCAACTGGGTCGGCAAAGAGATCGGGCCGATCGCGAAGCCGAAGGACATCCGCTTTGGCGATAACTTGCCGAAGACGCGCTCGGGCAAGATCATGCGGCGCTTGCTGCGCTCGCTCGCGAAGGGCGAGGAGATTACGCAGGATGTGTCGACGCTTGAGAATCCGGCCATTCTCGATCAGCTTGGGGAAGTGCGATAAGCGTCATGGCCGCTTGAGCCTGCGTTTTCGGGCTCAGGCGTGTCGCTTTGCGGTAATGAATCAAGGCGCGGCACGGCAATACCGATTGTGCGTGTCGCGCTTTTTTTGCTTCCTCGGTCGTGTGCGGCGTGCCGGCGGGGTTCGCGGCGACGATCGTCGGGAGCTTGTTCGATCGCGAGCCGGATGGGTATACGTGCTCGCTTTGGGACGATATTCGACTTCCTCGATGTGCGACGCGGCGCGAAGTGCTTGCCCCCGGCGAAGTTTGCTATAATCTGCGGCTCATCGCGGAGAGATGGATGAGCGGTTTAAGTCGCACGCCTGGAAAGCGTGTATAGGTTAATAGCCTATCCGGGGTTCGAATCCCCGTCTCTCCGCCAGCGTCAAATAAGGCTCCCAGACCGGGGGCCTTATCTTT
>DASZGN010000170.1:0-2214 GCA_035938775.1 Trinickia sp. | reverse complement strand
TCGAACGGCTTCACGAGGTAGTCGTCGGCGCCCGCGTCGAGCCCTTTCACGCGGTCGGCCACCGCATCGCGCGCCGTCACGATCAGAATCGGCATCGCATGGCCGCGGCTGCGCAGCGTGCGCAGCACCTCGAGCCCGTCGCGCTTGGGCAGCCCGAGATCGAGCAGCACGAGATCGTACGCCTCCGCGCCCGCCGCCGTGAGCGCGGCTTCGCCGTCCTGCACCCAGTCGACGGCAAACCCCTCGCCCCGCAGCGCCTTGCGCACGCCCTCGGCGATCATCCGGTCATCTTCGACTAGTAGTATCCGCATCGTTTCGCGCAGCACGCCCCAAGAAAGTCATAAAGCGCATTTTAACGATGTCTGTTCAGCGCCGCGCCAATGCCTGCCCGAACGGCAAGTGGCCCTACAATGGACGCTTTTGGCGTCCCGCTCGATGCCGCCCGCCCGCAACCGCCCCCGGATCCTTTCGTTTTGCCTTTCATGACGTTCGTTTCATCTTCTTCGTCTGCGCGCCGCGCGGCCCGCTTGCCTTCGCCGCCTTCATCTTCCTCGCCCGCTCATCCTCGTTCGCCTGCTTCGTCGCCTTCGCTTTTGCCGACTTCGCCACGCCCTGCGCCGCCGCGGCGCGCGGCGACAAAGGCGCTTTGGCGCCTTGGCGCCGCACTCGGCGCCTGCGCGGCGCTCGCCTTCGCCGCCCCCGCGGATGCGCGCAAGCCGCGGCACGCCCCGCGCTTGTCCATCAGCACCGAATTGCCGGCATCGGTCACGCGCGCGTTGCAGCGCGCGAACGTGCCGGTTACGTCGGTTGCCGTCGTGATCGAGCGCATCGGCGATCGCACGCCTGTCGTCGCCCTGAACGCCGCCCAGCCGATGCTGCCCGCCTCGACGATGAAGCTCGTCACGACCTACGCCGGTCTTTCGCTGCTCGGGCCCGACTACCGCTGGCGCACGAATGCCTACGCCGACGGCACCGTCGATGCGAGCGGCGTGCTGCACGGCAATCTCTACATTCAAGGCACAGGCGACCCGAAGCTCGTGCCCGAGGAGCTGATCGACCTCGTCGACAAGATCCGCCAGGCGGGCATCACCGGCGTCGACGGCGCGCTCGTGCTCGACAAGCGCTTCTTCGATCCGTCGACGCGCAATCTGCCGCCCTTCGACGACGATGCCAACGCGCCGTACAACGTTGGTCCCGATCCGCTGCTCTATGCGTTCAAGTCGCTGTCGTTCACGCTCACGCCGTCGTCGGACGGCAAGGTCGCGATCGACGTCGTGCCCGCGCTCTCGCAGCTGCAAATCGACAACGAACTGCGAGCGAGCGCGGGTGCGTGCGTCGGCATCGAGGCAGCGGCCACGCCCAACGTGGCGCCGCGCGCGAACGGCACCGTCGACGCGCTTTTCGCGGGCAACTATCCACTGCGCTGCGGCGCGCGCACGGTCAATCTCGCCGTGCTCGATCACACGAGCTTCTTCGCGGGGGGCTTTCTCGCACTGTGGCGCCAGGCGGGCGGCACGTTCGTGGGCACGACGCGCGAAGGCGCCGTGCCGACCGGCGCGCGCCTCGTCGCGACGCATCGCGGGCCGGAGCTGGCCGATATCGTTCGCGACATCAACAAGTTCAGCAACAACGTGATGGCGCGCAATCTGTTCCTTACCATTGGCGCCGTCGCCAAAACGCCGCCCGCCACGCCGGAGAAATCGACCGATGCGATCCGCGCGTTCCTGCGCACGCAGTCGCTGCCGATGCCCGAGCTCACGCTCGATAACGGCTCGGGCCTCTCGCGCGAAGAGCACGTGAGCGCGCTCTCTCTCGCCGATCTGCTCCAAAGCGCCAACGCGAGCCCCGTCGGCCAGGCGTTCGTCGCTTCGCTGCCGGTGGCGGGGGTCGACGGGACGATGCGCAACCGTCTGCGCTCGGACCCGGTGCTCGGCAACGCGCACATCAAAACGGGCACGCTGCGCGACGTGCGCGCGATCGCGGGGTATGTCGCGGCGGCGAACGGTGAGACTTACGTCGTCGTCAGCTTCATCAACGACGCCCATGCGCGTGCCGCGCGCGCCGCGCACGATGCGCTGCTCGAGTGGGTTTATCGGGGCCTGGGCCCGAGTCGAAAGGCGGAATGACGGCGAGGGCGAGGGAAAGCGCGCACGGCCGTCGTTTCGTCCTCGTCGAACCCTCGGCCGGCGGGGTCCCAAACCTCGCCGGCCGTGC
>DASZGN010000169.1:0-1930 GCA_035938775.1 Trinickia sp. | reverse complement strand
ATGAAGATACGATCTTTGACGATGCTTGCGGCGTTGAGCGCCGCGGCACTATCGCAGGTCGGGTGCACTGCTGTGCCACCCGACTACGCTTATTCGACGACGGTTCAGCTTGCCGGCGGTAAAACGCTCGATTGCGCCGTCAACGAACCGCTCGCGGGCACACGCGCCCCCCTCAGCCGAAGCGAACAAACTCGGGCCGACGTGCTCGCGACGCAGCGACTGCGGGTCGTAAGCGGGCCCAGTTCCGACTATCCGACGCCCTATACGGCACCGGACGTGCAATGCGGGGCGACTGACTGAAGCATCACAAGCTTGCGCGCGGCTCGATGAGCAGTTCGTTGTCCTCAGCGAATCGCACGACGAAATCGAACGCCTCGGGACACACCCGCCCGAGTTCAGCGGCGACCGTCAGGCATTTCACGCCGGCGTCCACGACAGGCATCGCGAGCCCCGTGCAGACGACGTGAGAGCCCGGCCGCCGCTCGCCCACGAAAAGCGTGATGACGCCCGTCAAACGCTCGGCCCAGTCACCGGGGCGGAATGTTTTGCCGGCTCGCGTGACGCCCTTGATCAAATACGATTCCGCGCGATCACCGGCTGCCCCCGTGCTCATGCTCATGCTCATGCGCGCACCGCAGAGCGGGTGATCGCCGCCTGATTTCCGGCGGGCATTGCGGCATCCGCATGCGCGTTCACACGCTCGGGCGCAATCGCGGTATGCCTTGGCTCGATGCGGGTGCCGCTTTTTGCACCGGGGTCGCCCAACCGGAACATGGCGACGGTGTCATCGAGCGTGCGTGCCTCGTCTTCCAGCGCAACGGCCGCCGCGGCCGCTTGCTCGACGAGCGCGGCGTTTTGCTGCGTCGTGCGGTCCATCTGCGTCACCGCACGATTGATTTCGTCGATGCCGCGCGATTGCCGCTCCGAGGCCGCGCTGATTTCTCCGACAATGCCGGTGACATCGCGCGCGGCCTGCACAATGTCGTCCATCGTCGTGCGAGCCCGCGCGGCGAGCTCGGTGCCGGTTTCCACGCGTGCGACCGACGCGCCGATCAGTTCGCGAATTTCCTTGGCCGCCGATGCCGAGCGCTGAGCCAACGCGCGGACCTCGCCCGCGACGACAGCAAAGCCGCGTCCCTCCTCGCCTGCACGCGCCGCCTCGACGGCCGCATTGAGCGCGAGGATGTTCGTCTGGAACGCAATGCCCTCGATCGCACCGATGATGTCGACGATGCGGTTCGAGCCCGCCGCCATGTCGGCAATCACGCCGACAACCTCGCCCACCACCTCGCCACCGCGCACCGCGATTCCCGACGCGCTCTCGGCGAGCGTGCTCGCCTGTCGCGCATGATCGGCGTTCTCCCTGACCGTCGTCGTAAGCGCCTGCATGCTCGACACGGTTTGCTCGAGCGTGGCCGCCTGCTGCTCCGTGCGCGACGACAAGTCGGCGTTGCCGCTTGCAATCTCATGCACGCCATGCCGGATCGCCGCCGTGCCTCGGCGCACCTGGCTCACCGCCGCGACAAGGCCGCCCTGCATGCGCGCGAGCGACGCCATCAGGCGGCCCATTTCGCCAGCGTGCGGCATCGCGATCTCGGTGCGCAGATCGCCGGCCGCGATGCGCTCGAAATGATCGATCGCCGCATCGATCGGCCGCAAGATCGCAGCGCGAAGCACGCCGCGCGCCGCAAGACCGAGCGCGATCGACGCGAAGCCGACCGCGCCGAAGAGCCAAAGCAATGCATGGAAACGCTGCTCGGCCTGCTTGAAATGCGCCTCTTGCTGATGCGCCTGATAGTCCTCGAGTGCGAGAACCGCTTGTCGATAGTCGTTAAAGAGTGCCTCGGGCGCTTGCCGCTGCGTGCTTCTGAACGACATGAAGTCGTCCTGGTCCAGCGCGGCGACGGCCGGCGCGAGCGCCTGCTTCATC
>DASZGN010000168.1:0-3616 GCA_035938775.1 Trinickia sp. | reverse complement strand
CGAGCATCGTCCGGACTCGGCATTGGAGCACGGCCGCAAATCGTGAGCGCTGGATACGGATAAGAAGGGAACGTGACGTCCGCGCCCCGTATATCAAAATAACCGACGCTTGGCTCTTGCTGCCAACGCGCGTATTGTCGGGGCTAAGAATCGCGGATGCGGGTCGATGCAGCGCATGACTGTTGAGAAGGGCCGTCCCGTCCTAACGGGACAGCTCGAGATCCGCAGTAGGGCTGCTCACTGCACCGGCTTCGGCGCCTTCAGCTGCATCGACTTGTACTCAAGGTACTCTTCGAGCCCATACTTGCCGTTTTCCCGGCCGTAGCCTGATTGCTTGTATCCGCCAAACGGCGCTTCCATGTTCCAGGCGCCGCCGTTGATATCGACCTGGCCCGTGCGCATGCGCCGTGCCACGCGCATCGCGCGCTCGTCGTCGCCTGCCCATACCGCGCCCGCCAGGCCATAGAGCGAATCGTTCGCAATGCGAATCGCTTCTTCCTCGTCCTTGTAGGTCAAGATCGACAGCACGGGGCCGAAAATCTCTTCCTGCGCGATCGTTGCCTTCGGATGCACGCGGCCGAAGACGGTCGGCTTCACGAAAAATCCTTTCGAAATACCTTCAGGCATGCTCGAACCGCCCGTCACGAGTTCGGCGCCCTCGGCGATGCCACGCTCGATGTACTCGCGCACACGCTTTTGCTGCACAGCCGAGGCTAGCGGCCCCAAGCGTGCGCCCTCGCTGCGCGGGTCCGCGACCACGTAGCCTTCGGCGGCCTCCTTCGCGAGCGCTCGCGCCTCCTCGTAGCGCGATTCGGGCACGAGCATGCGTGTGTGTGCCGAGCACGTCTGTCCCGAATTCAGATAGCACGCGCTGACGGTGCTCTTGACGGCTGTGGCGAAGTCGGCGTCATCCAAAACGATCGAGGCCGATTTGCCGCCCAGCTCGAGCGAGACGCGCTTGACCGTTGCGGCCGCCAGCTCCGAGACGCGCTTGCCGGCGCGGGTGGAGCCCGTGAACGAAACCATATCCACGAACGGATGGCTCGCAAGAATTTCGCCGACGACAGGCCCGTAGCCGCTCACGAGGTTGAACACGCCGGCCGGCAGCCCTGCGTCGTGGATCGCTTCCGCAAGCACAAACGCGTTGAGCGGCGCAACTTCGGACGGTTTGAGCACAACCGTGCAGCCCGCCGCGAGCGCGGCCGCGACTTTCAGCGTGATTTGGTTGAGTGGGTAGTTCCAGGGCGTGATCGCCGCGACGACGCCGACCGGCTCGCGCGCAACGAGCGAGTTGCCGACGTGCTCTTCGAACGAAAACTCGCGCGCGAGCTTGGCGTAGGCGTTCCAGTTATAGACGGGGCTTCCCACCTGAATGGCGCGCGCGAGCTTGAGCGGCATGCCGACTTCGCCGCTGATGAGCAGCGCGAGCTCGTCGGTGCGCGCCTTGAGGTTAGCCGCGATTTTCTGGAGGTAATCGGCGCGCACTTCCGGCTTCGTTGCGGCCCAGCCGTCGAAGGCAAGCTTGGCGGCTTCGACCGCCGCCTCGGCATCGGCCGCCGCGCCTTCGGGAATACGACCCATGACCTCCTCCGTGCCCGAATCGATCACATCGATCATGCCGCTGCCCGCCGGCTTGAGCCATTTGCCACCGATGTAAAGCTGGTCGTATGTTTTCATTGCGGATCCCGTCTCTCTCCGATTGGACCCGGGTATTTTACTCAGCGCTCGCGCGATGCGCCGTCGCCTCGGACGCAAAAAAGCCCACGCCGATGAAGGCGTGGGCTCGTGCGATGGGCGTTGGGCGTTGGAGTGGTCGAAGTCTGAGTCCTACCGCCTGTCCCCGCCGGTTGCCGCGATCAAGCGATAGAGCGGCAGGTTACTGCACCCCCTGGCTCCCCAGGAAATCCTCGTAATTCCCGCCGAAGTCATACAGCGTGCCGTCGGTGCGCACTTCGATGATCCGGTTTGCCAAGCCGCTCACGAACTCACGGTCGTGCGACACGAAGACCAACGTGCCCTCGTACTTCTCGAGCGCAATCTGCAGCGATTCGATCGACTCCATGTCCATGTGGTTCGTCGGCTCGTCCATCAGCAGCACGTTGTGGCGGCCGAGCATCAGCTTGCCCCAGATCATGCGTCCCTTCTCGCCGCCCGACAGCACCTTCACGGATTTCCTGATGTCATCCGCGTTGAACAGCAGCCGACCGAGCGTGCCGCGCACCATCTGATCGTCGTCGCCTTCCTTGCGATAAGCATCGATCCACTCGGTGAGCGTCTCGTCCTTGGGAAACTCCTCGTACGTATCTTGCGGCATATAGCCGACGCTCGCATTTTCGGCCCAATTGACCGTGCCGCCGTCAACCGTCAGTTTGCCGAGCAGCGAGCGCAGGAGCGTGGTCTTGCCCGCGCCGTTTTCGCCGATGATCGCAATACGCTCGCCCGGCTGCACGCTCACGCTGAAGTTCTCGAAGATGGTGCGGTCGAAGCGCTTCGTAATACTTTCGGCTACCACGGCAATGTTGTGCAGCTTCTTCTCGAACTCGAAGCGAATGAACGGGTTTTGCCGCGACGACGGCTTGAATTCCTCGATCTTGATCTTGTCGATTTGCTTCAGGCGGCTCGTGGCCTGCCGTGCCTTCGACTTGTTGGCCGAGAAGCGCCGCACGAAGTCCTGCAAGTCGGAAATGCGCTCCTTCGCCTTGGCATTCGCCGCGGCCTGCCGCTCACGGGCTTGCGTCGACGCGAGCATGTAGTCGTCGTAATTGCCCGGGTAGACCTTGAGCGTGCCGTAATCCATGTCCGCCATGTGCGTGCAGACCTGGTTCAGGAAGTGCCGGTCGTGGGAGATGATGATCATCGTCGAGTTGTACTCGTTGAGGACGTTCTCCAGCCAGCGGATCGAATTGATGTCGAGGTTGTTCGTCGGCTCGTCGAGCAGCAACACGTCGGGCTTCGAGAAAAGCGCCTGTGCAAGCAGCACGCGCAGCTTCCAGCCCGGCGCAATGTTGCTCATCGGGCCGCTGTGGTCCTCGATGCGAATGCCGATGCCGAGCAGCAGCTCGCCCGCGCGCGCCTCGGCCGTGTAGCCGCCGTACTCGGCGAACTTCGCCTCGAGCTCGGCAGCATGCATGTAGTCGTCGTCGGTCGCGTCGGGATTGGCGTAAATGGCGTCGCGCTCGCTCATCGCGGCCCACATTTCCGTGTGGCCCATCATCACGACGTCGAGCACGCGCTTGTCTTCATACGCGAACTGGTCCTGGCGCAGCTTGCCGAGGCGGACGTTCGGTTCGAGCATCACGTTGCCGGAGCTCGGTTCCAGATCGCTACCCAGGATCTTCATGAAGGTGGATTTGCAGCAGCCGTTCGCACCAATCAGGCCATAGCGGTTCCCTCCCCCGAATTTGACCGAGATGTTCTCGAAGAGGGGCTTCGGCCCGAATTGCATGGTGATGTTGGCGGTAGACAGCACGGCGCGTCCCTTAGGATGATGATCGGCGAAAAACTCGATATTTTAGCAAGTTTTCGCCGCGCGTCGCCGGCCTCTCGCGCTAGTCACCGCCCCCCGCGGCGCGCTTGGTCGCGTCGGCGCCGGGTTGCGGCGAGCTCGCCGAGCCGG
>DASZGN010000167.1:0-10130 GCA_035938775.1 Trinickia sp. | reverse complement strand
CCCTACCTTCCACCGCATACGCGTACTACGATTCCAGTAGGCCGTGGTACCCGCCTAACCAAGCAGGTTGACAATCGATATCACGGACCGACTCTCCAAGGCTTTCATGCATTTAGCATTCCTTAGTAAATGCAAAAGCTTTCAGGTGAAAGCCTTGGCTCCTCATTCGCTCAGGAGCTTCAAATGCGGATAACCCGGTCACCCGCCTTGCTCGTTCCGGCCATTGCCACGCTCTTGTCCGTGGCTGCCGCCGGACAAACCCCGGCGTCGACACTCGACGCCGCGTCCCTTCCCTTGAGCACCCTGTCGACCGCATTGAATACGCCTCAACGTCAAGCCGCGGAAGACGGCTTACGCACGTTGACGAACCGATTGATCGCCGCCACACACGCCCCTCATGCTCGCCATGCCAATCGCATCATGGCCGTCGATGACTATCATGCGCTGCGCGATGCCTTTATCGGCAGCGGCTTCGAGGTCAATCTCATCGACCCCGATGCGCTGCTGGCCGGCAAAGGCATCGAAGCAAGCACGCACGGCAGCGGAGCATGGCGATTCGTCGTCATGCTCGGCAACAAACCGGTCGGTCTCATTACCGTCGCTCGCCTGCAAGGGCAGTGGCAGATGGTCGAGGCCGGTGCGAGCGAAATGGCTCGGGAAGTCATGGATGTCGTCTCCCGATACGCGCGCGTCGCGCCATCGGCGCGGTTGCGCTTCATCCGCAGTTCCCAAGGCATGGCCGACTTCATTGAAGTGATTCAGCCGGCCGAAGCCGATCGCGCTATACCACCTCTATACGTCCCGCTCTTCAGCACGCAGGCTGCACTCGACGACGGCGGAGCAGTCGATGCGAACGGTGCCAACACGGCCGGCACATCCGCCCCCGCACCCGCGCTCGCCGAGGCGGAGTTCGCAAGCGATTTGCGCGCAAGCGTGCGCCGCGGCATGCGCGATCCTCGTTTCGTGCACTAAGGGAGACGACCATGAAAATGCGCTTTATATGGTGCTGCGCCCTGATCTGCATGCTTGCTTTGACGCCTGCCGCACCGGCAAGCGCCGGGTCGCAACAACTCGACTTTCCTGTCGTCCAGCAAGTGCAAAGCGACTGGTGCTGGGCCGCGGACGCGAACGCGGTACTCGCCTACCGTGGCATCGCTTCGACGCAATGCGGCATCGAGAATTGGGTCGATTCGATCAACTACGCTTGCGGACAACACCCCTTTTACTGGAACGATTCCGCCAACTCACCGAACTATCTGGCCGGCACAACCGGCATTTCCGGCATTCTCTGGGCGTTCGGCAGGCGCGATTCGACCTACTACACTCAACCGCTCTCCTATTACGGCGTCGTATGGGCGATCGACCGCGCCGACCCGGTCGTGCTTCTCTGGTTGTGGGCCGGCGGCGGCGGACACTTCGTCGTCGTCAATGGCTACGACGACAACGGCTACATGCTCTACTTCATGAATCCTTGGCCCGGCGAAGGCGCCGCATTGGGAAGCTATCAGTGGATGCGATACGGCACCGGCGACATGGGCACGCATTATTGGGCCGAATCGCTGATCACGTACTGAACCGAGCGTGGGGCGTGCAACGCGCAAGGTGGAATCGGGGTCGCGGCTCGTGGCGGCGGCGGCCTCGAGCCGCGCAGCGATGCGTTCGTCACTGTAAGTCGTTATCGATCATCGATGGCGAGCTTGCCATTGCCCGGCGCTTGCGCCTGCGAGCGCCCGCACGCGGGCTTCGTCGCTGGCAAACTCGTCGCTCGTGCCTTCGTAGACGACTTGGCCGTTGTCGAGCACATACACGCGGTCAGCAATTTCGAGCGCGGCGCGCACGTTCTGCTCGACGAGCAGCACGGCCATGCCGTCGCTGCGCATCTGGCGAACCACGCCGAGCACATCGCGCACGATCAACGGTGCGAGCCCCTGCGAAGGTTCATCGAGCATCAGCAGCTTCGGATTCACCCTCAGCGCCCGCGCGATGGCCAGCATCTCCTGCTCGCCGCCCGATAGCTGGGCGCCCTTTTGCCTTCGCCGTTCATGGAGCCGCGGAAACAGCGCATAGACTCGCTCGACGGTCCACATGCCGACACGCTCGAGCGGCACCATCAGATTCTCTTCGACCGTCAGGTTCGCAAAAATGCGCCGGCCCTCCGGTACATAGCCGACACCGAGCGCCGCGACGCGGTATGGCGCCCAGCCGGTTGTGCGCTCGTCGAAGATGCGGATTTCGCCGGACGCGGCGCGCGTGAGCCCGATGAGCGTTCGCAACGTCGTCGTCTTGCCGGCGCCGTTTCGCCCGAGCAGCGCGACGATTTCGCCCTGCCGCACGGTCAGCGATACGCCATGCAGGATATGGCCCTTGCCGTAAAACGCATGGACGTCGACCGCTTCGAGCGCATTCATTCGACGCCCCCAAGATAAGCGACCTGCACGGCTTCATTGGCGGCGATTTCGGCGGGCGCGCCCTCGGCCAGGACTGCCCCGGCCGCCAGCACGAGAATGCGCTCGGCAAGCTGGAAAACGACGCGCATATCGTGTTCGACGAGGATGATCGACAACTGTTGATCCCGATGCAGGCGCGCAATCAAGTCAGTGATTGCATAGGTCTCCTGATCGCCCATGCCCGCGGTCGGCTCGTCGAGCAGCACGAGCCGCGGCCGCAATGCAATTGCCATGACGATCTCCGTTGCGCGCTGATCGCCATGCGCCAGCTCGCCGACACGGCGCTCGGCGTGCTTCGACAAATCCGCCATGCCCATCAGCTCGAGCACGCGCGCGTCGATCGCTTCGCGCTCGGCACGCGATAGCGCGAGCCGCCGCACCAGGCCCAAAGCCATTTCGACCGCAATGCGCACGTTCTCGCGCACCGTGAGATCCGGAAAGATCTCGGTGATCTGGAACGTGCGCGCCATGCCCATCTGAACGCGCCGATGCACGGGCACCGCCGTGATATCGCGTCCGTCGAAGAAAATTTGCCCGCTCGTCGGCGCAAGAAAGCCGCTGATGACGTTGAAGAACGTGGTCTTGCCCGCACCGTTCGGTCCGATGACGGCGCGCAGCTCGCCGGGCTCGATCGTCATCGATACGCCGTTGACCGCGCTCAGCTGACCGAAGCGGCGCGACACATTGCGAACCTCGAGCAGCGCCACGATCAGGACCTGCGGCCGAGAAGGCCGAGCACGCCGCGCGGAAAGAACAGCACGACGATGACAAAGAACAAGCCGATGAAGGACATCCAGTTCTCCGTGCGGCTCGATACATAGTCCTGCAGCACGACGAAAATCGCTGACCCCACAAGCGGCCCCCAAAACGAGCGCATGCCCCCGAGCACCGCCATGATCACGAAGTCGCCCGACTGCTGCCAATGCAGATCGTGCGGGTCGGCGAAATTGTTGAGCATGCCGTAACACGCGCCCGCAAGGCTCACGAAGAAGCACGAAATGACGAACGAAAGCCAGACATGAAACTGAACGGGTACGCCCAGGTAGCGCGCACGCCGCTCGTTCTCCCGAATCGCGAGCAAGGTGCGGCCGAATGGCGAGCGCAGAAGGTACGCCATGACAGCCACCGATAGCGCAAACGCCACGAACACAAAGTAATAGAAAACGCGGTTGTCGCCGAGCAGGTCAATCTTCAGTTTTCCTAATTGCACCGGCATGCGATGCCAGCCCGAAAGTCCGTCATCACCACCCGTCACGCTGTTCCAGCGGTACGCGACGAAGTAGAACACCTGTCCGAAGGCGATCGTCGCCATCGCGAAGTAGACGCCGCGCAGCCGCACGATCAGCGCGCCGACGATCGCCCCCGCGAGCGTGCCGGCCGCCAATCCGACCGCGATGCCAAGCGGCGTGCTGGGCACGAGGTACTTGATGGTCAAGCCCAGCCCGTATGCGCCAAGGCCGAAATACGCGGCGTGGCCGAACGACAACGTGCCCGTGAATCCGAGCAGGAAATTGAGGGCCGTCGCGGCAAGCGCCATCACCAGCACGCGCGCGCCGAGCATCGTATAGCCGCCCACATACCCGATCCAGAAGGGCATTGTCGCGAGCAGCAGCCAGACGATGGCGACGATACCGCGTTGCTGTGCGGGGCTCATTGCGTGCGCCCCTCTTCGCCTAGCAGCCCGCGCGGCCGCGCGAGCAGCACGAGGCCCATGATCGCGTAGATGACCGCTTCGCTGGCCGACGGGAGGAACACCGTGACCACGCCCGATGCGACGCCGATCAAGAGCCCACCGAGCAGCGTGCCGGGCAAGCTCCCGAGCCCGCCCACGATGATCGCGACAAAGCTCGGCATGACGAGCGAGCTGCCGATCGTCGGCTCGAGCCCGAGCATGCCCGCTGCCAGGACGCCCGCGAGCCCCGCGAGAAAGATGCCGAGGCCGAAGTTCAGCGTGCGCAAAATCCGAACGTTGACGCCGAGCGCCGAGACGGTTTCGAGATCGCGTGTGCCGGCACGGATGCGAACGCCGGTGCGCGTGAAACCGAGAAGCAGGAAGAGCCCGGTCACAGTGGCAACCGCGAGCAGCACCATGAACAATCGATAGCCGGTGAGAAAGAAGAATCGCGCGCTAAGCGGCGTGCCCAGCCAGGCCGGCACCGAAAACGGCAGCGTCTGCGCGCCCCAGATGAAGCGCGTGCCGTCTTCGATCATGAAGGCAAGACCGAATGTCAGCAGCAAGCCGTAAAGCGGATCGCGCCCGTAGACGCGGCGCACGAGCAAGCGCTCGACGACGAGGCCGATCGCGGCGGTCAGCAACGGTGCTGCGATCAACGCACCCCAAAACCCTATGTGGGGCATGAGCGTGTACGCGAGATAAGCGCCAATCGCGAGAAAGCCACCGTGGGCGAAGTTGATGACACCGGAGAGGTTGAGGATCATCGACAGCCCGAGCGCCATCAGCGCGTAGAACGCGCCGATGATGAGCCCGTTGAAGGTGTTATAGAGGATCAGCTGTGTCATTGCGTCGTCCCGCTTGGCGTCCGACAGTCCGGCCCCGCAGGCGCCCCGGCCGCTCGGCGCCACGCAAGGGAAGCGCGGGCGCCATCGATGCCACGCTCAAGTCCACTTGAGCTTGCAGCCGGTTTCGGAAACGGGCAGCGCGGCATCGACGCCCTTCACGATCGAGTCGACGTGAAAGAGATCCTGGGGCCCCTTCTCGCCCTTGGCGACGGCATGGCCGACAAAGAGATCGGGCATCAGCTGATGATCGCCGGCCCGATAAAACGGGGTATCGGGCATGAGCCCGACTTCGGGCGGCAGCTTGAACCCCTCGAGCGCTTTGGCGAGCTTCACTGCATCGAGCGTCTTTTCCTGATTGGCGATCAACGCGCAAGTCCACGTGGACACGTAGCCGAACCAGTGCCGCGCGGTGGGCACCTTGCCGCCGTTTTTCGGTTTGATCGCGTCGATGAACGTCTGCACATGCGGCACGCCCGGCTGATTCCAGTACCACTCGAAGACCCACGTGCCGATGCGCGCCTCGGGCGGCAAGCCGTCGAGCACTTCGAGCTCCTGTTGCGCACCCGCAATCTGAAAGCGCTTGTCGAGCCCAAATTGCACCGCCTGCTTGAGCGAGTTGACCGCGTCTTGCCCCGCGTTGAGGAAGAGGACGACATCCGGATTGGCCGCCTGCGCCTGAATCAGATACGAAGAGAAATCCGTCGCGCCAAGCGGCGTGAGCGACGCGCCCGCCTTCGTGCCACCGTACTGCTTGAGCGCGGCCTCGAAACCCTCTTGCAGCGTGTGGCCGAATGCGTAGTCCGACGTGATGAAGTACCACTTCTTGCCGTACTTGGAAAAGAGCGTCTTGGAGACGGAGTTGGTCTCCATCCGCGTTGTATTGCACACGCGGAACACGTTCCAGTGGCAGTCGGTGCCTGTCACGGCATCGGTGTGGCCGCCCGTGACGATATGCAGCGTCTTCAACTGATTCGAGACCTGGCCCGTCGCGACCGCCATCGCGGAGTTCACGTTGCCGAGCAGGAAATCGACTTTGTCGCGCTCGATCAGCTTGCGGGCCTTTTGCACGGCGGTGCCGGTATCGGCGCTCGTCGAATCCTCGACGAGCAATTCGACGGGCCGCCCGAGAATGCCGCCCTTCGCATTGATTTGCTCGATAGCCAACTGACAGCCGATCTGCTCGTTTTTGCCGAGCTCGGCGTACGTGCCGGTGAGCGGATCGTTCAGGCCGATTCTGATCGGCACATCGCCGCGCGCCCGGATGATGAACGGCGCCGACAACTGTGTCACGCCGGCGGCGAGCGCCGCCTTGAGCAGCGTGCGACGCTTGCCGCTCGACGAAACGCCATCGTTCTTCATGTTGTCTCCCCCGTTTTTATGCTTCGCATAGCGGTAATGCTGGTGGTGCAAGCCCCAAGCTCGGACGCCAACGTCCGTAAGCCTCACGCAAATTCGGGCCGGATTTAATTTTTGATCATAGACGCCTCGCGACGGCGTCCCTGTACGCATCCACACATAGCCGAGCGTAGGGCGGGATGCGCGAGCGCGCGTCATCGACTACGCTTTTCTCACATGCGTCACGTGCACGTACGCGTCACGTTCACGTAAGCGTCACGTGCACGTACGCGTCCCGCTCGAGAAGAGAGCGCTAATCGAAAGCCACACCCCATCATGACTGCCGATCTTCCCCGTGTTTCGGCCGTACGCTTTTGCGCTTGGTGGCGCCTCGTCGCGATCGGCGCACTGTGTGTCACGAACGCCTGCTCGTTCACCTATACGCCGTTCGAGCGGCCATCCGCGGTCAAAGCGCCGCCTCCAGCCGCCGTCAGCAGCCTGACGCTCGATCAGTATCGGCGCGTTGTCGCACGGCGCATCGTCGAGCGCAATCCGTCGTATGTGCACAACGGCACGCCACAGGCCATGCTGCGCTCGCTTGTCGTCGTGTCGTTCACCGTCAATCGCGACGGCGGGCTCGTTTCGTCCTCCGTCTATCGCACGAACGGCGACGATGAGGCCGAGGCCACCGCACTCGCATCGTTGCGGCGCGCCGCCCCGTTGCCGCCTCCGCCGGCCAAGCTGCTCAACGGAGTTGGTCAGTTGGAGCTGATGGAAGACTGGCTCTTCAACGACAACGGCAAATTCCAGTTGAGCCCGCTCGCCTTGCCGCAAGCGCAAACAATCGATTGAAACGCTGACATCGCCCACGCTTCGCCCGAGGCACGCGCCGGTCCGTCAGCCGCGCCTCGCGCGCAGAACACCGAATGCCTAGCGCACGAGGCCGATCGCGGGCACGCTTGCCGCTCTTCGCGTGCGCATTGCCTTCAGATGGCTTGCAGCGCGTGCGAGTACGACGAGCGCAAGGATCGCGGTCACGTCGCCAAGCAGCCTGAGCGGCCAGTGCGCTTGCCCGTGAACGAGGCGCAAGGCTGTATCGATGGCGATCGACACGATCGTGCCGCCGACAAAGCACACGAGCCCTTCCTTGCCCACCGTCACGACGCCGGGCCAACGGCTGGCAAGCTCGCGCATCCACCCGAGGCGGGCCGCCTGCGCACATAGCCATGCAAGCGAAAGGAAGCTTACGATCCGAACGCTCGCGAGGTTCTGCTTCATGAAACCCGGTGCCGGGTGTGCGTCGATGCCCAGCTTGACGAACGCGAAGGTAAGCGCGACCGCGCATGCGGCGCTCGTGAGCCGGTTGCCGAGGTTCGACGTTTGCATCTGCGCCGGCACCGGATAAAGGCGGCACAGCACACCGAGCATGAACATCAACTGCCATGCGAACGGATTGAACGGCCAGCCCCCGTCGACGACTTCCGGCAGCACGACCGCGAGCCGCGGAGCGGCGAGCCAGAAAGCGAGACTCACCGCAAATGCGGCCACGGGCGCGCGCCGTGCGAACGGCACGCTAATCGGCACGGTGAGCGCGAAAAGCATGTACATCGGCAGCACCGCCGAGAAAAGCGGCTGCTGCCGCAGGAGCGCGATGTCCGCCAACGAGCGCAACGGGTGTTGCGCGAAAACGGGCCAACCAGCCTCGGCCGTGAGCGGGGATATCACGGATGCATGCGTGAGCGCGGCACCGCATGCCAGCATCAGCGCCGCGGTTAACAGGTAGGCGCGATAGATAGCCCATGCGCGTTTGATGAAGCGCAGCCGCGCGGCGGACTCGCCGCAACGCGCGGCAATGTGCGCATAACCCGCCGCCGACGCGTAGCCGCCGAGAAACACGAATGCTTCCGCCGCGTCGCAATACGCGTAGCTATGGGGCATCCCGTAGGAAAGCACCCCTACGGATATGTGATCGATCGCTATCACGATCAGCGCGAGCCCGCGCAGAAAATCGACCTCGACCGAACGCGCTCCCGATGCATTCATTTACGCTCACCTCTTGCTTGGGCCTGAGCGCATATGCCATAGGAAAACCGCCTCGCGTGCTCACCCCCTTGCATTGGTTCTTGCAGGCGACAAAAAATTCCGCGCTCACGCTCGCGGGTTAGGTACGTCTGCGCATAGACTTTCGAAGCATGCTCTGCGCCATGCCTCGCTTGCTTAGTCGAAGAGGCGTTGACGATGACCTTGCACCTTCATAACGCGGACATCGTGGCCATCGTCGTGCTTGCGCTTCTCGGCGCTGCATACCTCAGCGGTAATAGCCACCGTGGTAGTAGCCGCCTCCGTAGTAACCGCCGTAGTAGTATCCGGGCGCCGGCACCACCACGCAGCCACCGAGCACGGCCGCGCATAACAAAGCGCCAATCAAGGTCAAGGTCGCACGACTCATCTTTTTCTCCTGTCGCTGTGCTTGTTCGCATGCGGTCCTTCGCATGCGTTGTCGAACGATTTCGATTGAACAGGAGATGGCGCGACGCGGTCGTTGCAATTTGTAAGTGTCGGAACCCGCTATTTACAGCGCGCACGCCGAGCCATTACGTACCAAACGAATGGAGACAGATTTAACAACGCTGTAATGCGTCGCGTCGGCGAATCGGCGTTCATGGAACGTTGCATAGTCGAATCGCAACAGGCTCGTCAAGGCAAAAGAGTGTGCGATTTTTCGCCGGAGCAAAAACGCATCGCGCCGATATAATTGCTGCTTTATCTCGCGAGCAACCATGTCCCGGACAATGCTATTTAGTCGCTCCGGAGTCCTCGGGCGCGCACGGCAAATCTGGCGCCGCTACGGCATTTTCTGGCTTGGCGCGACTGCCGTCGGCCTCGTCGCGGTTTTCTATGCCCGGCTCATCGATTGGGGCTACGATGCGTTCCGCTCGATGGAGGCGCGCCATGCGTGGCTCACGCTCATCGTGACGCCCACGCTGGCTGCGGCATCGGTGTGGCTTACGCGGCGCTTCTTCCGCGGTGCCGAGGGCAGCGGCATTCCGCAAGTCATCGCCACGCTGCATGAAGGCACTTCGACGCTCGGCCCGCGCTTGCTCAACCTCAAGCTGCTCGTCGGCAAGGTCGCTGTGTCGTTTCTCGGCATCCTCGGCGGCTTTACGATCGGCCGCGAAGGCCCGACCGTGCAGGTCGGCGCCGCGCTGATGTTCAACTTGCGGCGGCTCTATCCGCGCTCGAACGCGCTGATCGAACGGCAACTGGTGCTCGCAGGTGCCGCGGCCGGCCTGTCCGCCGCGTTCAACACGCCGCTCGCGGGTATCGTCTTCGCCATCGAGGAGTTGACGCGCAGCTTCGAAGGGCGCACGAGCGGCGTGCTCATCACCGCGATCATCATCGCCGGCATCATCGCGCTGAGTCTCAACGGCAACTACACCTATTTCGGCACCATTCAGATCGGCGGGCTTCCCGATCTCATCGCCGCGGCCGTCGTGCTGACCGCGCTCGTGACAGGTGTCGCGGGCGGCATCTTCTCATGGCTGCTACTGAATACGTCGCGCTGGCTGCCGGCGCGGCTCTCGCAATTGCGTGGCGAGCATCCCGTCGCATTCGGCGCGTTGTGCGGGCTCGTGATTGCGGTGGTTGGCCTGATTTCGCACGGCACCACATTCGGCAGCGGCTACGCCGAAGCGCGCGGGCTGCTTGAAGGCCGCGAGCAGTTGTCGATGTTCTATCCGCTGCTGAAGATGGTGTCGATGGTGGGATCGTATCTGCCAGGCATTCCGGGCGGCATTTTCGCGCCGTCGCTATCGATCGGCGCGGGCT
>DASZGN010000166.1:0-3701 GCA_035938775.1 Trinickia sp. | reverse complement strand
GGACCGTGCTCGAGCCCATGCGGTTGTTGATTGCGGCGGCGTTCTCTCGGCCGGGCCCCGTCTTCGGAAAAATGCCGGACGCGGCAAGACAGGAGCACGAAGTGATCGTCGCGGCGCTGATCGACAAGAACCCCGCGCTCGCTCGAGAAGTGATGGGGCAGCACATCGTCAATGCGGCCTCGCGCTTCGGCTACGAAATCAAGCTTATTTGACGGTTGCCAGCGGGTGCCGCATCGAAGCGACGCGAGCTCACAAGCGGGCGCCTTCTCCGTTTGTTACTGCCACACGTCGCGTGCCGCTTCGAAAGTCTCGCGCAGCCACTGCGTGAATGCGCGCACGCGCGACGAAAGCTGGCGGCTTTGCGGATACAGTACCGATACGGGCAGCGGGGGCGGCGCGAAATCGGGCAAGACCGTCTTCAGCCGGCCGGCACGCAGTTCGTCCGCGATCCGGTAGCGCGGCACTTGCACGAGTCCCAGCCCCGCGAGGGCCGCGCCCGCATAGAGGTCAGTGCCTGTCACCGTGACAGCCGCACCCATCAACACCGGCACCACACCCCCTCCCACCGTGAATTCGAGCGGCAACGGCTTGCCCGTCGCACTCGACAGGTAGTTCACCGCGCGGTGGGCCGAAAGCGCGGCCAGATCCTTCGGCTCGCCGTAGTGCGTGAGGTAAGCGGGGCTCGCGACTGTCACCTGGCCAAGCTGCGCGACACGTCGGCCGACGAGCGACGAATCCTGCAGGCTGCCCGCCCTCAGCACACAGTCGATGCCTTCGCGCACGAGGTCGACGAGCCGGTCGTCCTCGCCGATCTGCAATTCGATCTCGGGAAAGCGCGCAAAGAAATCGGGCAGCGCCGGCACGACGAAGCGACACGCGAGCGTGCCTTGCAGGTTCGCCCGCAACAAGCCCTTGGGCGAGGCGTTGGTGAATGCGCCGTCGGCTTCGTCGAGGTCGGCGAGCAGCCGCACGCAGCGCCGATAGTGGGCTTCGCCATCGAGCGTGAGACGCACCGTGCGCGTCGTGCGCTCGAGGAGCCTCGCCCCTAGCCGTTGCTCCATCCGTTTCATCAGATTGGTGAGCGTTGCGCGCGGTATCTGAAGATCTTCCGACGCCTGCGTGAAGCTGCGGCGCTCCGCGATTCTCACGAAAACCCGCATTTCGTCGAAGCGATCCATGTTCGGCGGCTCCCGGCTTAAGGCTGCTTGGCTCGAATTGTTGGAGTGAATGGAATGATCATGGCCAGCGCCGCGTGATTATCAATCGGCATTAGCCCGGCATGATGGGCTTCATTCACTCACCCCCTGAATGAGGACCCCGAACATGAATGCAGCGAACCACTCCCCCAACGCGATACCCGAAGTCGCCAAAGTCGCGCTCGTGACCGGCGCATCGCGCGGCATCGGTGCCGCCATCGCCAGGCGTCTCGCTCGTGAGGGCTTTGTCGTCGCCGTCAATTACGCGTCAAGCGTGGCCGACGCCGAGGCGCTCGTTGCGGAGTTGCGCGCCGGCGGCGCGCAGGCGATTACCGTGCAAGCCGACATCGCGCGAGCCGACGAGGTGCGCCGCATGTTCGAGCAGATCGAAGCGCAGCTGGGCGCGATCGATGTGCTCGTGAACAACGCAGGCATTCTCAAGGTAGTGCCGCTCGCCGATACGAGCGATGCGCTCTTCGATCAGGTGTTCGGCATCAACGTGCGCGGCACCTTCAACACGTTGCGGGAAGCCGCCGCGCGTATGAACGACGGCGGGCGCATCGTCAATTTTTCGAGCACGACGCTCGCGCTCAACATGCCGGGCTACGCCATCTACAACGCCACGAAGGCGGCCGTCGAGTCGTTCACGCAGGTATTCGCGAAGGAGCTGCGCGGCCGCGGCATCACCGTGAACGCGGTGGCGCCCGGCCCGGTGGCGACCGCGCTCTTTCTCGAGGGCAAGACCGACGAGCAGATCCGGTCGTTCGCCGCCATGCCGCCGCTCGAACGCCTGGGCCAACCCGAGGACATCGCCGCGCTCGTGTCGTTCCTCGCGGGCCCCGACGGGGGCTGGGTGAACGCACAAGTGCTGCGCGCGAACGGCGGCATCGCCTGATCGACACGCGGCTGATCGACACGCGGCTTGTCACCGCTTACCGCCCTTCGTACACTCGCGCGTGATTTCGAACGACGCGCCGCCCACGAGCGGCGCGCCCCACGCCGAACAAGGAGCGCAATGAGCATGGCCGAGTCCGATTCCTATTTCCCGCGCTGGCGGGTGACGTCGCGTGCCGGGCAGGGCCCGGTGGTCGGCCCCGATGAGCGTCTGCCCTGGCCGCAGACGCTTGCCATGGGCCTGCAGCACGTCGTCGCCATGTTCGGCTCGACGGTGCTCGCGCCGCTCTTGATGGGCTTCGATCCGAATCTCTGCATCTTGATGTCGGGCATCGGCACGCTGCTCTTTTTCGTGCTCGTTGGCGGCCGCGTGCCGAGCTACCTCGGATCGAGCTTTTCGTTCATCGGGCTCGTGATCGCTGTTACCGCGTATGCCGGCCATGGTCCCAATCCGAACATTGCCGTCGCGCTTGGCGGCATCATCGCGTGCGGCATCGCGTACGCGGTGATCGGCGTCATCGTCGCGGCCGTCGGCACGAAGTGGATCGAGACGCTGATGCCGCCCGTCGTCACCGGATCGATCGTCGCCGTCATCGGGCTGAACCTCGCGCCCATCGCGGTGAAGAGCGTGAGCGGATCGACGTTCGATTCGTGGATGGCACTCGTGACCGTACTGAGCGTCGGCATTGTTGCGGTGTTCACGCGCGGCATGGTGCAGCGGCTCCTGATTCTCGTGGGGCTTATCGTTGCTTACGCGATCTACGCCATTGCGACGAACGGCATGGGGCTCGGGCGACCGATCGACTTCTCGCTCGTCGCCAACGCGGCATGGTTCGGCCTGCCGCATTTCGCGGCGCCCGTCTTCGACCCTCACGCGATGACGCTGCTCGCGCCCGTCGCCGTGATTCTCGTCGCGGAAAACCTTGGTCACATCAAGGCCGTTAGCGCGATGACCGGGCAGAACCTCGATCGCTTCATCGGCCGCGCATTCGTGGGCGACGCGCTCGCGACGATCGTCTCCGGCTTTGCCGGCGGCACGGGCGTGACGACCTACGCCGAGAACATCGGCGTGATGGCGGTGACAAAGATCTATTCGACGCTCGTGTTCGTCGTCGCCGCGGCGATTGCGCTCGTGCTCGGGTTTTCGCCGAAGTTCGGCGCGTTGATCGCCACGATTCCGGGGCCGGTGCTGGGCGGCGTGTCGATCGTCGTGTTCGGGTTGATCGCGGTGACGGGCGCGCGCATCTGGGTCGTCAACAACGTCGACTTCTCCGATAACCGCAATCTGATCGTCGCCGCGGTGACGCTCGTCCTTGGGGCCGGCGATTTCTCGTTGAAGCTTGGCGGATTCGCGCTCGGCGGCATCGGCACCGCAACGTTCGGCGCCATCGCACTCTACGCATTGCTGCGGCGCGAACTCGCGCGCGGACCGGTCCTGTAGCGGGCGCGGCGCACACGCGAGCCATGCTGCGCGCACCGTTGCGGTGCGGCTCGCGTTGCTCGACGGTGCATGCGCGGCCCGCACTTGGCAGGGGGCCTTGGCGCGGCGGGCAGGCGGCGGCCACGCGCTAGCATGAACCTTGCTTTAACGCTGACTGGAATAGAGCGTGC
>DASZGN010000165.1:0-13276 GCA_035938775.1 Trinickia sp. | reverse complement strand
CGCAGGGGGGCGCCCCGCAGGACGCCCCGGAGGGGTGGCCTGGGAAGTCCTCGCGGGGGGACGCCCGGTCTCGAAGAGAGATCGGGCGTTTTCGTTTCTTGCGTCGATTGCCGCTCAGTGCGGATTCGGATTGGGATGCTGATGCGAACGCGCTCAATCGCTCGCTTCAAAAGCCGCTGCGGCGCGTCCCAGGCGATCATTGACCGCGATCCATTCGGGCGTGTCGGGCAACTTTTCAATGAGGATGCGCGCGAGCCCCGCGCGATCGAGCGTGCGCAGCAAGCCGTAGAGCTCGCGCGCGTAGACATGCGGTTCCTCCGGCGCCGGGACGAAGTGCACCTCGCGGGCCTCGGCCCAAGGGCCGACGCGCGAGGCGCGCGCCACGAGCGCGACGCGCGTGCCCGCATCGCGCGCCGCCGCAAGCATCGGCTCTAGCGCGTTAAACGGCAGCAGCACGAGCGGCGTGCGTGGCGCGTAGTGGGCCTTTAGCGTGCCCGAGGCGCGCGGCGCGGTGGCGTCGCTGCCGTCGGGCAGACGAGGCGCCACGCCGAGCACGTCGGCAATCTCGCGCGGCGTGACGCGCCCCGGGCGCAGCAGCGCGGCAAATCCGCGCGACAAATCGAGAATCGTCGACTCGATTCCCACCTCCGACGGCCCGCCGTCGAGCACATGCACGGAACCGCCGAACTCGTCGCGCACATGCTGCGCCGTCGTCGGGCTCACGTGGCCGAACCGGTTCGCCGACGGTGCCGCGACACCGCCGTGGCCGCCGCGCCGCGCGCTGAACGCTTCCAGCAGCGCCTGCGCGACCGGATGCGACGGGCAGCGCAGACCGACCGAATCCTGGCCGCCGCTCACCGCCGCCGGAATGTGCGCGGCGCGCTTCAAGATCAACGTGAGCGGACCCGGCCAGAACGTATCGATGAGCTTCTGCGCGTCGGCCGGCAAGCGCTCGACCCAGTATCGCGGGTCGCCGTGCGGCGCGAGATGGACGATCACCGGGTGCGTCGCCGGGCGGCCCTTCGCCGCGTAGATGCGCGCAACGGCCTCCGGATTCTCGGCGTCACCGCCGAGGCCGTACACCGTTTCCGTCGGAAAGGCGACGAGTTCCCCCGCATCGAGAAGCGCGGCGGCTTCGTCGATCTGCGCGGCAGTGACGGCAGGCGCGACGGAAACCGCGGAAGGAGTCGAGCGAACGGACATGGATCAGCAGCCTGCCGGCATCAGCCAAGCGGAATATGCAGCAGCCGCGCGCACTCGGAAGCCGCCGTGCGGGCTTCCTCGAGCGTCGCCGCGGTGAAGTTCACATGTCCCATCTTACGCCCGGGACGCGCGTCCTCCTTGCCGTACAAATGGAGGCGAGCCGCCGGGATCGCGGCCACGTCGTGCCACGGCGGCGTCACAGGCGCGTCCGACGCGCCGCCGTTCGGCCCGCTCTGGAACCAGACGTCGCCAAGGATGTTCAGCATGACGGCCGGGGAGTGCTGGCGCGTGTCGCCGAGCGGCATGCCCGTCATCGCGCGCACCTGCTGCTCGAACTGGCTCGCCGCGCACGCATCGACCGTGTAGTGGCCCGAGTTGTGCGGTCGCGGCGCCATCTCGTTGGCGACGAGCGAGCCGTCCTCGAGCACGAAGAACTCGACGCACAGCACGCCGACATAGCCGAGCTTCTCGGCGATGCTAATGGCCGCCTGCTGAGCCTGCCCCACGAGCGCCGCGCTCGCGTCGGGCGCCGGCACGAGCGTTTGCGCGAGCACGCCGTGGCGGTGCGCGTTCTGCGCAAGCGGGTATACCGCCGTCGCGCCCGTCGCACCGCGCGCGATCAGCGCCGACACCTCGAACTTGAGCGGCAGACGCTTTTCGAGCACACAGGGCACGCCGCCGAGCGCGCGGTAGGCATCGCGCACTTGCTCGGCGCTCGCGACGCTCACCTGGCCTTTGCCGTCATAGCCGAGCCGCGCCGTCTTGAGAATGCCGGGCAGCACCGCCGCGAGCTCGGTGTCGGCTAGCGCGGCGAGCGCGTCGGACGACTCCAGCACCACGTGCGGCGCCACCGGCACGCCCGCCTCGGCGATATAGCGCTTTTCCGCGATGCGGTCTTGCGCGATTGCAACGCAGCGCCCCGCAGGGCTGACGAACGTCGTGCGCGCGAGGAAGTCGAGGCTCGTGGCCGGCACGTTCTCGAACTCGGTGGATACGGCCGCGCACAGGCGTGCGAGCTCGGTAAGCGCGGCCTCGTCGGTGTAGGTGGCACGCAGATGCTTGTCGGCGACGCTGCCGGCGGGGCTCGCCTCGTCCGGGTCGAGCACGGCGACGCGATAACCCATCGCCTGCGCGGCGAAACAGAACATGCGGCCGAGCTGGCCGCCGCCGATCATGCCGAGCCATGTACCGGGCAGAATCGGGGAAGCGGGGGTGTTGTCTGAACTCATCTCAGTGGCCGAATCGGTCGGCAAAAACGAAAAAACGGAACAGGCGGCGGCGAGGCCGAAGCGCGCTCATAGCGCCGGCAACACCATCGCGTGCGCCGCCTGGTTTTGCCGCACGCGAAAAGTCGCGAGCCGCTCGGCGTAATCATCCGACGTGCCAGCGAGCATCGACACGGCGAAAAGCGCGGCATTCGCTGCACCGGCTTCGCCGATAGCAAACGTCGCGACAGGCACGCCCTTGGGCATCTGCACGATCGAATGCAGCGAATCGACGCCCTTCAGATACTTGCTGGCCACGGGCACGCCGAGGACCGGAACGGTTGTCTTCGCGGCGAGCATGCCGGGCAGATGCGCCGCGCCGCCGGCGCCCGCGATGATCGCGCGCAGGCCGCGCTCGCGCGCACATTCGGCGTAGGCGAACATTTCGTCGGGCATGCGATGAGCGGACACGACCTTCGCCTCGTAGGGCACGCCAAACTCCTGCAGCACGGCCACGGCGTGTCTCATCACGTCCCAATCGGAGCTCGATCCCATCAGCACGCCCACCAGCGGCGCGTCATGCAGGTGGGCTGTCTGGACTTGTTCGCTCATCGTGCGGTTTTCCTTCTCAAGCATGCATTCTCGGTTGACGGCATCAGGATCTGCGTTGGTTGATCAGCGTGCCTGCCGTCACATCAGGCGAGCTTCTGTCCGGTGAGGCGCTCGAGCGCCTCCTGGTACTTCTCGGACGTTTTCGCGATGACGTCCTCGGGCAGCTTCGGTGCGGGCGCCGTCTTGCCCCACGGCTGCGCCTCGAGCCAGTCGCGCACGAACTGCTTGTCGAACGACGGCGGGTTCGTGCCGACGCGGTACTGATCGGCCGGCCAGAAGCGCGACGAATCGGCGGTCAGCGCTTCGTCCATCAGGAACAGCTTGCCGTGGTTGTCGAGGCCGAATTCGAACTTCGTGTCGGCGATGATGATGCCGCGTGTCGCCGCATACTCCGACGCTTCCTGGTAGAGCTTGATCGAGATGTCGCGAATCGTCGCGGCGAGCTCGGTGCCGATGCGGCGCTCCACTTCGGCGAAGCTGATGTTCTCGTCGTGGTGGCCCATCTCGGCCTTGGCGGCCGGCGTGAAGATCGGCTCGGGCAGCTTCTGTGCGTTTTGCAGGCCCGGCGGCAGCTCGACGCCGCACACGGCGCCTGTTGCCTGATAGTCCTTCCAGCCGCTGCCGGCCAGATAGCCGCGCACGACCGCCTCGACGAGGATCGGCTCGAGTCGCTTCACCACCACCGCCCGCCCCTTCACCTGCTCGGCTTCGTCGGCCGCGACGACGGTCTCGGGCGCGACGCCCGTCAAATGGTTCGGCACGATGTGCTGAAGGCGCTCGAACCAGAAGTTCGCCATCTGGTTGAGCACGCGGCCTTTGTTCGGAATCGGCTCGCCCATCACGACATCGAACGCCGAGAGGCGATCGCTCGTGACGATCAGGAGGCGATCGTTGTCGACCGCGTAGTTGTCACGGACCTTGCCGCGGCCGAGAAGAGGCAGCGAGCGAAGCGAGGATTCGTAGAGGGTAGACATCGTCGTGGACCGTCAGTCAATGGGTGGAACGGGGTGAATACGGGGGGCGCGAAAGCGTCCAGAACAAAAGCCGAACGCCGTTCCCATCGATGATGCGGGAACGGCGAATCGGTCTATAACCGGCCCGCGCGCGGCGCGACTGGCGGGGCAGCGCAGCGCGGCGCGGGCTTGGGCGCATGGGATCCGACCAAGCGCTAAAGCGCCGAGTCGGGTCGACCGCCTTGCGTGGGACCCGACTAAGCGCTAAAGCGCCAAGTCGGGTCGGCATGCTTACCGCACGACTTGCGCGAGCTCGCCCGCCTTGTACTTCTCCGCCATCTTGTCGAGCGGCAGCGACTTGATCTTCGCGGCTTGGCCCTCGCAGCCGAAGGCGACGTAGCGGTCGACGCAGATCTTCTTCGCCGCTTCGCGCGCCGGCTTCAGGTAATCGCGGGGATCGAACTTGCTCGGGTTCTCGAACAGATAACGGCGGATCGCGCCCGTGATGGCCAAGCGCAGATCCGTGTCAATGTTGACCTTGCGCACGCCGTGCTTGATCCCTTCCTGGATCTCTTCGACCGGCACGCCGTAAGTTTCCTTCATGTCGCCGCCGAACTCGCGGATCTCGGCGAGCAGCTCTTGCGGCACCGACGACGAGCCGTGCATCACGAGGTGCGTGTTCGGAATGCGCGCGTGGATCTCCTTGATGCGGTCGATGGCGAGGATGTCCCCCGTCGGCTTCTTCGTGAACTTGTAGGCGCCGTGCGACGTGCCGATCGCGATGGCGAGCGCGTCGCATTGCGTTGCGCGCACGAAGTCAGCGGCCTGCTCGACGTCGGTGAGCAGCTGCTCGCGCGTCATGGTGCCTTCGGCGCCGTGGCCGTCTTCCTTGTCGCCCTTCATCGTCTCGAGCGAGCCGAGCACGCCGAGCTCGGCCTCGACCGTCACGCCGATCGAATGCGCCATTTCGACGACCTTGCGCGACACCTCGACGTTGTATTCATACGAGGCGACCGTCTTGCCGTCGGCCTGCAGGGAGCCGTCCATCATCACGCTCGTGAAGCCGCTCCTGATTGCCGCCATGCACACCGCCGGCGACTGACCGTGATCCTGGTGCATCACGACCGGAATGTGCGGATACGACTCGATCGCCGCCTCGATCAGATGACGCAGGAACGGCTCGCCCGCATATTTGCGCGCACCGGCCGACGCCTGCATGATCACGGGCGCACCGACCTGATCCGCCGCGGCCATGATCGCCTGAACCTGCTCCAGGTTGTTCACGTTGAACGCCGGCAAGCCGTAGCCGTGTTCGGCAGCGTGGTCCAGCAGTTGACGCATAGATACGAGAGGCATGCTGATACTCCTTGGATTGAAATCGGGTGCTCGAAGCGGCACTTTGTCAGGCACCTGGTGAAGGCACCCGGTGCGGGCAATTCGTCTGCGAATCCCGCGATTTTATCGCGAAGCGCAACGGTTCCCTCACTATTGGCCGTGTTCGTGTCCATGTGCAGTCACAGCGGCCCCAACGTGAACGCCGGCTCTTCGCCGGCGTCCCTTATTTTCACGTACCGAAAAACGCCGGCCGCCGAACGTTCGCTTGCCTGCCGAAGGGGCTCGCGCCCCGAGCGGCAGGTCGCTATCGCTCAGTACGGATCGCCGACGCGCACGATTTTCAGCGTATTCGTGCCGCCTGCCTGCCCCATCGGCTCGCCGACCGTCAGCACGATCATGTCGCCGAACGACGCAAAGCCCTTCGACACGACCACCTCCACCGCCTGCTTGAGCGCCTGGTCACGGTCGCTGTTGGGCTCGACGGCAATCGGGGTCACGTTGCGAAACAACGCCATCGCGCGCTCGCTCTGCACGCGCGGGGTAAGCGCGAAGATCGGCACGTGCGTCCAGTGGCGCGAAAGCCAGAGCGCCGTCGCGCCCGATTCGGTCAGCGCGACGATCGCTTTTGCGCCCAGGTGGTAAGCGGTAAAGAGCGCGCCCATCGCGATCGACTGGTCGATGCGCGTGAAGGTACGGTTGAGGAAGTCGCGGTCGAGCTCGACCTGCTCCGATTTTTCGGCTTCGAAGCAGATCGCCGCCATCGTCTCGATCGTCTGCACCGGATACTTGCCCGAGGCCGTTTCCGCCGACAGCATCACGGCATCGGTCCCGTCGAGCACGGCGTTCGCCACATCGGACACTTCGGCGCGTGTCGGCACCGGCGCATGAATCATCGACTCCATCATCTGCGTGGCCGTGATGACGAGCTTGTTCGACTCGCGCGCCATGCGGATCATGCGCTTTTGCAACGCGGGCACGGCCGCGTTGCCGACTTCGATGGCGAGGTCGCCGCGCGCGACCATGATGCCGTCGGACGCGTCGAGAATGCCTTGCAGCGCCGGTATCGCCTCGGCGCGCTCGATCTTCGCGATCATCTTCGGCTTGACGCCGTACGGCTCGCCGGCGATGTTCGCCAACTGGCGCGCCATCTCCATGTCGGTCGCGTTCTTCGGAAACGACACGGCGACATAGTCGACCCCGATCGACATCGCGGTGCGGATGTCCTCCATGTCCTTCGCCGTCAGCGCGGGCGCGGTGAGGCCGCCGCCCTGGCGGTTGATGCCCTTGTTGTTCGAGAGCTCGCCGCCCACCTTCACGACGGTATGGATCTCCGAACCGACGACGCGCGTCACTGCCAGCACGATTAGCCCGTCGTTCAGAAGCAGGATATCGCCGGGTTTCAGATCGCGCGGCAAATCCTTGTAGTCGAGCCCGACGCGCTTGTCGTTGCCGAGCTCGCAGTTCGCATCGAGGATGAACTCACTGCCCGGCACGAGCGTCGTCTTGCCGTTCTCGAACTTGCCGACGCGAATCTTCGGGCCTTGCAGGTCGGCCATGATCGCGACTTCGCGGCCGGTCTTGCGCGACAGCTCGCGCACGTAATCGGCACGCTGTCGATGATCGTCGGCGGTGCCGTGCGAGAAGTTCAGGCGCACGACGTCAAGGCCCGCTTGCATCATTTGAAGCAGGATTTCCGGCGAACTCGATGCCGGACCAATGGTGGCGACAATTTTTGTGGCGCGCTGCATGTATCAACCCCGTCTCAGTAAAGTCGCTGATGAAATCGCTGCGAGTCGATGCGTCTTGCGGGTGCGCCGCGTGGGCGCTCGCACTGGGTGCGCGCCGGCTCAGGCCGGCGTCGCTTTATTGGAAGAAGGCTTCGTCTTGAGTGGCCCGGCGCTCCCGGCGGCCTGATTGGACTATCCGCCCCTGCCGCCGAGCGCGGATGGGTCACGCAGCGCAATCGCGCGACTCCAGCACTTCGACCGCCGGCAGCTTCTTGCCTTCGAGGAACTCGAGGAACGCGCCGCCGCCCGTCGAGATGTAGCTGATCTTGTCTTGAATGCCGTACTTCGCGATCGCGGCGAGCGTGTCGCCGCCGCCGGCGATCGAGAACGCCGACGAATTCGCGATCGCTTCCGCGAGCGTCTTCGTGCCGTTGCCGAACTGATCGTACTCGAACACGCCGACCGGCCCGTTCCATACGATCGTGCCCGCGCTGCCGAGCTGCGTGGCGAGCGCGCGGGCCGTTTGCGGGCCGATGTCGAGGATCATGTCATCGGCTTCGATATCGGCCACCGACTTCGTCGTGGCCGCGGCCGTCGGCGAGAACGCCTTCGCCGTGACGACGTCGGTCGGAATCGGCACCGAGGCGCCGCGCGCGCGGGCGGCCTCGATGATCGCCTTCGCCTCGTCGACGAGGTCGTGCTCCGCGAGCGACTTGCCGATCGTAAGACCCGCCGCGAGCATGAACGTGTTGGCGATGCCGCCGCCGACGATCAGCTGGTCGACCTTCTCGGAAAGCGACTTCAGGATGGTGAGCTTGGTCGACACCTTCGAGCCCGCGACGATCGCGACGAGCGGGCGCTTCGGGTTGCCGAGCGCCTTGCCGAGCGCGTCGAGCTCGGCGGCGAGCAGAGGACCTGCGCAGGCGATGGGCGCGTACTTGGCGATGCCGTGCGTCGTCGCCTCGGCGCGGTGGGCGGTGCCAAACGCGTCGTTCACGTAGACGTCGCACAAGCGCGCCATCTTCTTCGCGAGTTCGTCGTCGTTCTTCTTTTCGCCCTCGTTCACGCGGCAGTTCTCGAGCAGCACGACCTCTCCCGGCGCGACGTTCACACCGTTCTCGACCCAGTTGTCGATGAGCGGCACGTCACGGCCGAGCAGTTCGGCGAGACGGCGCGCGACGGGCGCGAGCGAGTCCTCGGGACTCAGCACGCCTTCCGTCGGGCGCCCGAGGTGCGAGGTGACCATCACGGCGGCGCCCGCGTCGAGCGAGGCCCGGATGGCCGGCACCGAGGCGCGGATGCGCGTGTCTTCGGTGATGTTGCCGTGCTCATCGAGCGGCACGTTCAGGTCGGCGCGGATGAAGACACGCTTGCCGGCAAGCAAGCCTTTCGCAATCAGATCGGTAAGACGCAGTACTTTGCTCATGGGGATATACGCTGCGGGTTGATTGGCGGGCGCTAAACGCGCGACTTGGCACGCCCGCGTATCCGGGCGCGCTCAAGCGCGGCGGGAAACGTCTATTTTAGCCGATCGATCCAACGGCTCGCCTTGTTTGCCTTGTGCGCCACGCATCGGCGTGAATGCTTTCACACGAGAAACCGCAACGCCGTGAACACCAGCATCCCCACGACGATCGTGCCGACCATGCTGCGCCTCCAGATGAACCACGCGAGTCCGGCGAGCGTGCCGTAAAGCGCATGATTCCCGAATCCGAACGAAATGCCGTGCGGCGTCTCGAGCACCTCGGGCAGTACGACGGCGATGAGTGCCGCAGCCGGCGCATAGCGCAGCGCGCGCTGCACGCGCTCGGGCAGCACCGCCCGTTCGCCGCCAAGCAGGAACAACGCGCGCGTAAGCGCTGTCACGAACGTCATGCCGGCAATCGCGAGCCATGCGTGAGTCGCCATCTCATTGCTCCTTGCGAAGTTCGGCTTGCCGATCGTCGGCTCGCCGATCGTCGGCTTGCCGCTGTCCGGCTTGCCGTCCGCCTTGACGCCCTTTGGCGCCTTGCGCCCGGATGCGGCGCAAGTCCGCCCGATCGACGAGCAGATCGGCCACGCTGCCGGCGCCGATCGCCGCGATGACCGCGAGCGGCAGCGCGAGCCGGTACGGCAGATCGATCGCCACCACCGCCACGACGCCCGCGACCGTGACGGCAGCGAGCGTCGAGCGGTTCGCGATCGACGCGACGATGAGCGGCACGAGCGCGAGCGTGCCGGCGAGACCCAGGCCCCAGTTGTCGGGAACGAGGCTCGCGAGCAGGATGCCAATGATCGACGAGACCTGCCACGCCAACCAGCTGAGGCTCGCCATGCCCCAGAAATACGCCTCCTTGCCCGGCACGTAGCCGGTCGCGAACGCCTTCTTCTGGAACAGCAGATAGACGACATCCCCGTTGAAATACCCGAGCAAAAGCCGCCGCCAGAACGGCAGATACGAAAAGTGCGGCGTGAGCCCGGCACTGAAGATGACGAACCGCGTGTTGACCATCGCCGCCGTCAGCAGAATTGTCCAGAGCGGCAGCTTGGCCGCAAAGAGCGGCAGCACGGCAAGCTGCGACGAACCGGCATAAACGAGCAGCGACATCCCGAGCGCCTGCGGCACGGTGAGCACGGACTTGCTCATGGCCACGCCGGTGACGAGCCCCCACGAAAAGATCGCCATCACGGTCGGCAAATAGACGTGCACGCCCTCGCGAAAGGCGGCGCGGTCGGTAGCGGAGAAGCGAGCGAGCATGTAGGCGGCGCGCGTGCGACACGCGCGATGAAGCGAAAACGGCCCCGCCGATTTTGGATCGGGGAAAGTGTCCGATTATAGATGCGGTTTGCGCGAAGCCTGCGCTCCAATGGTCGGAGATCGTGCAAAAGACGCTAAAATGGCGCACTCATCGCTCCCCACCCGCACCGCTAGGAGAAACGTATGTCAATGGCCGATCGCGACGGCAAGATCTGGATGGACGGCAAGCTGATCGAGTGGCGCGATGCCAAGATCCACGTCCTCACTCATACGCTGCACTATGGCATGGGCGTGTTCGAAGGCGTGCGCGCTTACCAGACGGCCGACGGCAGCACCGCCATCTTCCGCTTGAAAGAGCACACGAAGCGTCTGCTCAATTCGGCGAAGATTTTCCAGATGAATGTGCCGTTCGACCACGAAACGCTCGCCGCCGCGCAGTGCGAAGTGGTCCGTGAGAACAAGCTGGAATCGGCCTATCTTCGCCCGATCGTCTGGGTCGGCTCGGAAAAGCTTGGCGTGTCGGCGCGCGGCAACACGATTCACGTCGCTATCGCAGCCTGGCCGTGGGGGGCTTATCTTGGCGAAGAGGGGATCACCAAGGGCATCCGCGTGAAGACTTCGTCGTTCACGCGCCATCACGTGAACGTGTCGATGGTGCGCGCCAAGGCGTCGGGCTGGTACGTCAACTCGATCCTCGCGAACCAGGAAGCGACGGCCGACGGCTACGACGAAGCGCTGCTGCTCGACGTGGACGGCTACGTGTCCGAAGGCTCCGGCGAGAATTTCTTCCTCGTGAACAACGGCAAGCTTTACACGCCCGATTTGTCTTCGTGCCTCGACGGCATCACGCGCGACACCGTGATCACGATCGCGAAGGCCGCCGGCATCGAAGTCATTGAAAAGCGCATCACACGCGACGAAGTCTATACGGCCGACGAAGCGTTCTTCACGGGCACGGCCGCCGAAGTCACGCCAATCCGCGAGCTCGACAATCGCACGATCGGCAGCGGCGCGCGTGGTCCAATCACCGAAAAACTGCAGGCCGCGTTCTTCGACATCGTCTCCGGAAAGGATGCGAAGTACGCGCATTGGCTGACGAAGATCTGAGCTTTGGTCTCGTCGGTTTCTTCACGGCCCGCAATATCCGCATACAAAGAGAATCGTAGTCATGAGCGAAATCAAGGAAATGCCGCTTGTCGAGCTGTCGGCAAAAGATCTGCCCGCGTACTGCCCGAACCCGGCGATGCCGCGCTGGAGCACGCATCCGCGCGTATTCCTCGACGTAACGCACGGCGAAGCGCGCTGCCCCTACTGCGGCACGCGCTACAAGCTGCGCGACGGGGAAGTCGTCAAGGGGCACTGAGCTCGATTCGTCTGATCGGCGAGCGCGCCGCCGGACGAGCGCGAGAAGCCCGTCATCGTACGGCCTGCTCGCGCCGCTTCGCCCGGCGCGCGTGACAGCGAAAGACTCGTCGAAAGACTCGCAGGGTTAACGCATTGCGCCCTGCTGCTTGCGTTTCGCGCTCAGCGCCTCGTGCTTAAGCGCTTCGCGTCTTTCGCGCCACCCGTATCGACGGCCCACTCCAACGCCGAACGCGGCGGGCCTTGGGCCCACCGCGCTTGAACCACCTCTCGGACATTCACACTGATGCGTCGCGCGTTGGTTATCGCACCGAACTGGATCGGTGACGCATTGATGGCGCAGCCGCTTTTCACGCTGCTCAAGCAACTGCATCCGCGCATTGCCATCGACGCGGTCGCGCCCGCCTGGGTTGCGCCCGTACTCGAGCGTATGCCCGAGATTCGCAACGTGCACGCGACCGATCTCGCGCACGGCAAGCTGCAGCCGCTGCGGCGCTGGCAGCTCGCGAGCGATTTCCGCGATGTCGGTTACGACGCCGCGTACGTGCTGCCGAACTCGCTCAAATCGGCGCTGATCCCTTGGCTTGCCGGGATTCGTCTGCGCATCGGTTACACCGGAGAGAGCCGCTATGGGCTCTTGAACGTGCGCCACGCGAACCCGCGCAAGGACGAACGCGGTCCGATGGCCGCGCACTACGCCGCGCTCGCCTACGCGCCGGGCGCGAACCTGGCGGATCTGCAAGATCGCTTGCCGATGCCGCGGCTCGAGGCCGATCCGAACGAAGCGGTCCGCGTGTCGGCGCGCTTTCACCTCGACACGCGCGTGCCGCTGCTCGTGTTTTGCCCGGGCGCCGAATACGGAAGCGCCAAGCGCTGGCCGCCCGAGCATTTCGCGGCGCTCGCGCGAATTGTCGGGCAGTCGTTTCCGTACACGCAAATCGTCGCGCTCGGCTCGATGAAGGATGCGCCGCTTGCCCAGGCCATTGCGGAGCGCGCGCCGAATGTGCGCAATCTGTGCGGGCAAACGTCGCTCGGCGAGGCTTGCGCACTGATTGCGCGCGCGAGCGCCGTCGTCAGCAACGATTCGGGCCTGATGCACGTTTCGGCTGCATTGCGCCGCCCGCTGGTGGCCGTATTCGGTTCGAGTGATCCGCGCCACACCCCGCCGTTGTCGGACCTCGCGAAGGTACAATGGCTGCATCTCGAATGCAGTCCCTGTTTTGCGCGCGAGTGCCCGCTGGGCCATCTCAGGTGCCTGCGCGAGCTGTCCGCCGAGCAGGTGTTCGGCGACTTGCGCGGAATGCTGCTAGGCGAGGGCTGACGCACGGACGGCCACCTGGCAGTGTGCGTTCATTGATTTGCGCGCGCCGCGCGGCGGCAGCGGAAAGATCGGGCACCGACGTGCGTGCACGCGTTTCATGCGCGCGCCGGGCCTGCCAAACGGCGCGCATCGCGCGTGTACACGTCACCACGAGCCAAAAGAGTCATGCCACGTTTTGCCCGCCTCTTCGAAGCCGCAACCGACACGCTCAACGCGTTCTATCAAGCCATCGCGGACGGCAATCTCGACGCCCTCATGGCCCTTTGGATCGACGAAGACTTCGCGAGCTTCATCAATGCGGGGGGCGCGCACTGGCACGGCGTCGACAGCATTCGCGCGGGGCTCGCCGCGCTCATCGACGCACACGTGCTGCCTTTGGTGATCGAAGCGCTCGACGTGCGTGTCTACGACAGCCTCGGCACGGTGGTCTACGCGGTCGCGGAAGCGCACCGTTCGACCGATACGCTTGCGCCGCCCCGAATGGTGTACGCCACGTACGTGATGGTTCACGAGCGGGGCGAATGGCGCATCGCTCATATTCACGCGAGCCCGATGCCGGACGAAACGGCCAGCCAGTTCGCGACGAAGATGCGGCACGGCCAGGGCGCGCTGCATTGAGCGAGGGGGGCGCTTCGCTTCGGGCGTTTGAGTATGGTGTTTTGTCGGCCCGTGCATTTGATTTTGGTTTCAGCTTTAGTTGGGTATTGGGTTTGGGGAAGGCCATGAGCAGGGCGAACGACAAGCCGGCTTTGAATCCGGCCGAAGAGCCGAGCGATAACAGCGCGCTCATCGAGATGCTCTATAGTCCGCCGCGATGGTTG
>DASZGN010000164.1:0-2391 GCA_035938775.1 Trinickia sp. | reverse complement strand
TATCGCGCCGCTATGTTGCTGCTTTGTTATTCAACAGATTATTTCCAATGTCCTGCGTAATGTCGTGGCCGTCGGGCAATGGATTAGACGAAACTGCTTCAAGGGCAGGCGCATTGCTTTAAAGTCATTGCTTTCCTTTTCCTTTCTCGTCAGCCACTGAGGAATGTCAATGCAACTGATAGGCATGTTGGATTCTCCGTACGTGCGCCGCGTCGCGGTGTCGATGGCTGTGCTCGGCATGGCGTTCGAACATCGGCCGGTGTCGGTGTTTAGCGAATTCGACGAGTTCGCGAAGCTGAACCCCGTCGTCAAGGCGCCGACGCTCATCGAGGACGATGGCACTGTACTCGTCGATTCGACGTTGATCCTCGATCACCTCGATCACAAAGCTGCGCCTGAAGCACGCTTGATGCCGAGCAACGCGGCCGCCCGGCTGCGTGCGTCGCACTTGATCGGCTTTGGGCTTGCCGCGGCGGAGAAGACGGTGCAGATCGTCTATGAACGCAATCTGCGGCCCGCGGAGAAGCAGCACGAGCCGTGGCTCGAGCGCGTGAGCGGCCAGCTCGCCGCGGCCTACGATGTGATCGAGCGCGATCTCGAGCGCGGTGCGCGAGACGCGTGGCTAGTCGGCGAGCGCATCATGCAGCCCGATATCACGGTGGCGGTTGCGTGGCGCTTCACGCAGTTCATCCTGCCGGGCGCGGTCGACCCCGCGCGGTATCCGGCGCTCGCCGCGTTTTCGCAACGCGCGGAGGCGCTACCCGAGTTCATTCGCGCGCCGCTCGACTGACGGCGCGATTGTTCTCCGGATTCGACATGTGACTTTCAGATTGGCGCATTTATCGAGCCCAACGGCACGCCTAGAATCGTCAGCATTCAAGCGTTTCAACGGGTGAGCGACAAGCGCCGCTAAGGAAAGCCCCCATGAGGAATCTGATCGAACGACAGCTCTATAACCCATCGGTCGTGTTGCCGATGGTTGCGCTCATGGAGCTGATGGTTTCGCTCGACTTCAATCTCGGGCAGATCGGCGCCGTTGTCGCCACACGCGGCGCGCGTGCAGCTCTCCATCGCTCGCGGGACCTGTTCTGCTCGCATTACTGCGGCGACGCGGCAGCGCGCTAGCGAGCATCCAACCGGCACCGGCCAGCTCGCCCCCCGATATGGCACCCACGCTGCGCGCCATATCGGTGCATGGTGGTGAACCATTGCAGACTACTGCCCCTCTTTCTCCCCCCTCGGACTCGGATTGGCCTAACTGCGTCGCGCGTTGTTTTTCGGCGACAAATATTTTCGCTAAAGAATTTTCGTTGCCGAGCCGATAAAGCGTCCGGGGTGGAGAGCACCGGACGGCATCGGCGGCGCATGACAAGCGCCAATGTCCACAGTCCGGCTGCCGCGGCCGGTCCATGAATGGATCGCACTGACGCTTACGGGAGTCGTTCGATGTTTGCTTACGATTAGCCAACGCTGTTGCACGGTCGAGCGAACATGGTCTCCCTCGAGCTCGAAAGTCCCGACCGATGTCACACGCTCGAACTGGATCGTAGAGATGCAAACGCTGGAGAACGCGCCGAGAAGCGCGGACATTACGGAGCCACCTGCCGTTGCGGAGCCCCCGCCCGCACGCGCTTATCCGCCGCCCCCCACAATCCCGACTCAAGAAGGGGGCGCTGGTATTCGCTTCGATTTCAACGACGGTTGCCGGGTTACGCTGCCGCCAGGTAATTGGCAAGTGTGCTTGCGGGACCACGATACGGGCAACGTGCTCTTCGAAACCGCGATCGCCAGGGGCGTTGTAGCCAGCACAAAGAAGTACTTTGTCCGATTCGAGATTCTGGTGTGGTCGAGGGTGGCGCTCGCGAGGGATAGCGGTGCGGCGCCGGTCCTGCGCCATGTCTACGATGCGACGGATAGAGAGGTGCTCGTGCAATTGCCGGTCGGCACGCTTGGCGACACGATTGCATGGATGCCGTACGTCGCCGAGTTTCAGCGGCGTCACCGGTGCCGGCTGACGTGCGCGATGTCGGAGAAGCTGATTCCGCTCTTTGCCGACGCGCACCCTGACATCGAATTCGTCACGCACGAGCGGGTGCGGCCGAACCGCTACTACGCCACTTACAACCTGGGTCTTTTCTTCGACGACGAAGAGCGCGTGCATCAGCCGTGCGACTTCCGTCTCGTTGGCCTGCATCGCACGGCGGGCTATATTCTCGGCCTCGACCCGCGCGAAGAACCGCCGCGCATCAAGTTGCCCGACGATTCGCGGCCGATCGAGGAGTCGTACGTCTGCATCGCTGTGCAAAGCTCGTCGCAGTGCAAGTATTGGAACAATCCTAACGGCTGGCATGACGTGATCGCCTTTTGCAAGGCCGCGGGGTATCGCGTCGT
>DASZGN010000163.1:0-15723 GCA_035938775.1 Trinickia sp. | reverse complement strand
CGACAGCTATCTGATCGAAATCACTTCGAAGATCTTCCGCAAGCGCGACGATGAAACCGGCCGCGATCTCGTCGATTTGATTCTCGATCGCGCCGCGCAAAAGGGCACGGGCAAATGGACGAGCCAGAACGCGCTCGATCTCGGCGTGCCGTTGCCGCTCATCACCGAATCGGTTTTCGCGCGCGTGCTGTCTTCGCTGAAGACCGAGCGCGTGGCGGCGAGCAAGGTGCTGGCGGGGCCGCGGGCCTTGCCCCTCGTGGGCGATCGCGCCGCGTTCATCGAAGCCGTGCGTCGCGCGCTTTATTTGAGCAAGGTCATCTCGTACGCGCAGGGCTTCGCGCAGTTGCGCGCGGCGTCGGCCGAATATGGATGGCAGCTCGATTTCGGTGCGATCGCAAAGATCTTTCGAGCGGGCTGCATCATCCGCGCGCGCTTCCTGCAAAAGATCACCGATGCCTACGCCAACGAGCCGGCGCTCGCAAACCTGCTGCTAGACCCGTACTTCCAGGCGATTTCCGCGAACTATCAGGGCGCGCTGCGCGACGTGGTGACGGCAGCCGTTGCGGCCGGCGTGCCCGTGCCTGCATTCGCTTCGGCCATTGCTTATTACGATGCCTATCGTTCGGCGCGTCTGCCCGCGAACCTGGTGCAGGCGCAGCGCGATTTCTTTGGCGCGCATACGTTCGAGCGCATCGACGGCCCGGGGAGTTTCCACGCAAGCTGGGCGTAAGGAAAAGATCAGACGTATGAGAATTGTCGCCGATTTCGGCGTTAAATTAGGGCTCCCTTAAACGACTATTGCGAAAACAGCAATTCAATAACTTCCATTTAGTGGTTTTCCCTAGGTGATCGCATGACTAGACTGTGCTCAATCGCTTCAAACACGCTGTTTGGTGCGAACAACACAGAATTGGAGGTTAGTCATGAAATCGCTCGTTATCGCCGTCGTTGCAGCTTCTGCTTTGTCCGCTCCGCTCGTTTCCTTCGCGCAGCAATCGTCGAACCAACCTGTGACCCGCGCGCAAGTGCGTGCGGATCTGGTTCGGCTCGAGAAGGCCGGATACAACCCGAACGCGGCGGATCCCTACTACCCGCAAGACATTCAAGCCGCCGAGCGGCGCGTCGCGACGGAGCAAGTCGCGGCCGGCAACGAAAGCGGCTACGGCGGCGTCGTGAGCGGTTCGTCACGTGCCGGTGTGCCCGCTGATGCGGCGCCGACGAATGTCGACGGCGTGCATCCGCTCTTCTTCGGTCGTTGAGCGCTGGCGATCGTTGAAATCATTTCGAAAGAAATGATTCGTCGAACGGTTGTTTGAAAGAGGCAATACAAACTGGCTCGCTGCTTCCCCGAAAGGGAGCGCGAGCCAGTTTCGTTTTGCTTTCGCCCCTCAAGGTATGCGATGCTCGGCGCGCGGGACATTCATTTGTCATTTTTCGCACCGGAGCTCAGCTTTTCATGAAGATCGTTCGGAGCAGGACAGTTACCGCCCAACGCGCGAGGCATGCGCTCGATATCGCCAACATTCGGGGCATGACGACGCGCCTTGAGCCCCGTGCATTCGCGCTCGCCTTCCTTTCTCTTGCGACGGCCGTGCTCGCGAGCGGTTGCGCCAATGATCAGTGGTTCGGCGGCGCGCCCGCGCGCAGTGCCTATGCACCGCCCAGTACCGTGGCACCGCATACGGGCGTGCAGGCGGGCTATTACCGCGTGAATCCCGGCGATACGCTCCAAAGCGTCGCCGCGGCGTTCGGTCAGCGCGCGCAAGATATCGCCGAATGGAATCGTCTTCCCGCGATGGCTACGCTCGTGCCGGGGCAGGTGCTGCGCGTCGCGCCGCCCGTCGGCGCCAATCTGAACGCGAATGCGCCCGGTGCTTTGCCGATCCGTCTTGCCTGGCCCGCGTACGGTCAAGTGCTCAAGCCATCGGAGGCGGGCGGCGCTCACGGCATCGTGATCGCGGGCAGCGACAGCGAGCTGGTCAAGGCGGCGGCCGATGGCGCCGTCATCTTTGTCGGCAACGGAATCAATCGGTACAAATCGCTCATCGTCATCAAGCACAGCGACTCGCTCGTGACGGCATATGGGGTCAACGGCATGGTGCGGGTGAGCGAAGGCGAGACCGTCAAGAAAGGGCAGATCATCGCGGAGATGGGCGCCGACGCGAACGGCCGCAGCTCGCTCGAGTTCGAAATTCGCCGCGAAGGCAAGCCGATCGATCCGTTGGCCTATCTGCCGCGATAAATCTATCCCCGAGGCCGGGCCGCGATTATGTCAGTGCTTCGCGGCCTGAACTTTGCGGCGCTGCGTTGCCTGCATACAGGCAGCGAATCGTCAGGAGAGCGAAGCGAGCAGGATCGAGAGTCTTCTGATATTCGTCTTGAAGGCATCGAGTGCCTCGCGCTCGTGCGGCGAGCTTAGGTGCGGCAGTTCCGACAGCTCGACTTGCGCCTCGAATTCGTCAGCCACCTTGCGGCGCGTCTCGGGCGGCAGCGAGCGGATCAGCGAGATCGTCAGCAATTCCTGCGCGTGAATCATGCCGAGAACCGAGTGCATGTTGGTAGGCGTTGTCATGTCGATCTCCGGGGGCACCGTTGTTGCTTCCATACTAGACGGTGGACGGCCTCCGCCCCAACCACCGCAGCGTTCGCGCGCGAGGAAAAAGGGGTAACCTGCATATCTTCCCGGCAGGCGCGACGCTGCTCGTGGCGAGCAAAGCGCGTGCCGCAGCGCTGTAGAGGAGGCTTCGATGACAGCCGTCGATCTGGAATTCGACCAGCTCAACAGTACCGTCGATGCGCTACGGCGCTCCATCTCCAACCGCTTGATGTACGGCGTCGGCAAGGACGCCGTCGCGGCCCGTCCGCGGGACTGGCTCCACGCCGCGGCGCTCGCCGTGCGCGACCGGCTCGTCGCGCGCTGGATGAAGACGACGCGCGAGCAATATGAACAGGACGTGAAGCGCGTCTATTACCTTTCAATGGAATTTCTGATCGGCCGCACGTTCACCAACGCGCTGCTCGCGCTCGGCATTTACGATCAGATGAAGGAAGCGCTCGCGAGTCTTGGCGTCGATATGGAAGCGGTAGTCGAGCTCGAGCCCGACGCCGCGCTCGGCAACGGCGGCCTCGGGCGTCTTGCCGCCTGCTTTCTCGATTCGATGGCTACGCTTGCCATACCCGGCTTCGGTTACGGCATCCGCTACGACTACGGAATGTTCCGCCAGACGATTGTCGAAGGCGAGCAGGTCGAGACGCCCGATTACTGGCTGCGCACCGGCAATCCATGGGAATTTGCGCGGCCCGAAGTGCAATACGTGGTGCACTTCGGGGGGCGCACGATTACCCGCGACGGCCACATCGAGTGGATCGAGACCGAGCACGTCAACGCGATGGCCTTCGATACCGTGATTCCCGGCTTCGGCACCAGCGCGACGAATACGCTGCGCCTGTGGTCCGCCCGCGCAACAGAAGAGCTCGATCTCTCGGCATTCAATCAAGGCGACTATCGCCGTGCGGTGGAAGCGAAGGAGGTTTCGGAGAACGTCTCGCGCCTGCTGTATCCCGACGATTCGACGCCCGCCGGCCGTGAGCTGCGTCTGCGACAGGAGTTTTTTTTCGTATCCGCCACAATGCAGGACTTGATCCGGCGTTACCAGCGCACCCACAGCACGTTCGGCCGCTTCGCCGAGAAGGTGGCGATTCATCTGAACGACACGCACCCGGTGCTCGCGATTCCCGAGCTGATGCGGCTGTTGGTCGACGTTCACCATGTGCCGTGGGATCGTGCCTGGAAGATCGTGCATCAAGTGTTCTCGTATACAAACCACACCTTGATGCCGGAGGCGCTCGAAACGTGGGAGGTGGACATGCTCGCGCGTCTGCTGCCGCGGCACCTCGAGATCATCTTCGATATCAACGCGGATTTTCTGAAGGCGGCGCGCGAGCATTTCGGACATGACATCGAAGTAATCCGTCGCGTCTCGCTCGTCGACGAATATGCTGAGCGGCGTGTGCGCATGGGGCATCTGGCGATCGTCGCGAGCCAGAAGGTCAACGGCGTATCGAAGCTTCACTCGCAGTTGATGGAGCGCGAGTTCTTCAGCGAATTCGCGCGGGTTTTCCCCGAGCGTTTCACCAATGTGACGAACGGCATCACGCCGCGCCGCTGGCTCGCACAGGCCAACCGTCCGCTCTCGTCGCTGATCGATTCGCGCCTCGGCACGCATTGGCGCAACGATCTGTTCGAGCTCGGCAAGCTGCGCGCGTTGAAGGACGATCCCGCGTTCGCATCGGAGTTCCGTGCCGCCAAGCGCCTCAACAAGATCCGTCTTGCGCAGCGGCTCTTGCACGAGACAGGCTGTGTGGTCCATCCCGATGTGCTCTTCGATCTGCAAGTCAAACGCATCCACGAATACAAGCGGCAACTGCTCAACGTGCTGCACGTGATCGTGCGCTACAACCGCATCCGCGCCGATCCGCAACGCGATTGGGTGCCGCGTGTCGTGATCTTTGCGGGCAAGGCGGCATCGGCGTACAAGATCGCCAAAACGATCATCAAGCTGATCGGCGAGGTCGGCGAGAAGATCAACGGCGATCCGCTCGTCGACGGTCGGCTCAAGGTCGTGTTCGTGCCGAACTACGGCGTGAGCATGGCCGAGCTGATGATTCCCGCGGCCGATCTTTCCGAGCAGATTTCGATGGCCGGCACCGAGGCTTCGGGCACCGGCAACATGAAGCTTGCGTTGAACGGCGCGCTGACGATCGGCACGATGGACGGCGCCAACATCGAAATTTGCGACGCGGTGGGCCGCGAGAACCTGTTCATCTTCGGACATACCGCGGACGAAGTCGGTGAGCTCCGGGCGTCAGGCTACCGTCCGCGCGCGCTCTACGAGCAGAACGAAGAGTTGCGGCTGGCGCTGGATCAGATCCGCACGGGCTTTTTTTCGCATGGCGACCCACATCGCTTTTCCGACATCTTTCACACGCTCGTCGACTGGGGCGATCACTATATGGTGCTCGCCGATTTCGCAGCGTTCGCAAAAGCGCAAGACGATGTCGACGCGCGCTTTCGCGACCCGCGCGCATGGACCGCCAGCGCGATCGAGAATGTGGCGGGCATGGGCCAGTTTTCGTCCGATCGCGCGGTCGCTGAATACGCGCGCGACATCTGGCACGTGAAGCCGCTCGATCTTGGATGAGCGGGCGACGGCGAAAGGACGAAAGGGCGAGGCGCCCGGGCTCAAATTCTGTCGACGAGGGACGGCGGCGTCGTGCGGGCCGCGCGGGAGCGACCGAGCGTGGCGGCCGGCAGTGCGCGGGTTACCGCGGCAAGGACTTCATCGAGCGTGTGCGAGGCGACTTCGATGCGGAATGCGACGCTGTCTTTCGCCTTGTCGGTGGTGACGATATAAAGGCCCAAGGCGGGGCCGAACGCGTCGTGCAAAGCACGGCGTGCCTCGGAGGACGTTGCGGCGGGCACGACGACATCGATGCAAACTGACGCAGGACGCCGTTGCGGCTGGGGCACACGTTGGCGGGCCACGCGCATCATGCGTTGCACGGGCAGCTCGAGTGAAGAGTGAAGTAACATGACGTCGATGCCGGCATGGGGTTCGGCATTTGTTGAGACGTCTTCACTGTAGACCCGCCGAACTAAACCCCGTGCAAAAGCTCGTTGCGGACGAGTTAAAAATTTGTTAACGCGCTGTGTCGGCCCGCGCCGATTCGAGCGCGCGACGCAGCGTTTGCTCGACGTGCTCGACGAAGTCCAGCTCGAGGCTCGTCAATGCCTCGCGTTCGCCGTCGGGCGTGGTGATCATCAGCCGGTGCGTGACGTCCTGCGTTATCCACGTGAGCCAGCCGACCACGAACAGCATGATGCCCACCGTTACCGCCGCGCCCGAGCGAAAAGGTGCCCCGAAGACGGCTGCCGCCAAGCCGATCAGCGAGATGGCAAGCGGCACGGCCTTGTTCCTGCGCACGGTGACAATCCGCACACCGCGGATTTCCCGCAACGAAAACGCTTGGCCGCCGGCGCTCAGTGCGTTGCGCGTGATGGCCACGCCGCGTTCGTTGAAAGTGTTTTCCATCAGGAAGAAGTGGTTTGTGGCTTGTGCGGTCGCCCAGCGTAGCAGACAACCCGCCAATATCAAACCATGCCTGACGACCGGGACGATGGCGGGCGGATCAGCGCGGTTGGTCGAAATAGACGCGACCTGGAACGTGCGCCGCGACCAGACGGGCAATTTCCGCATCGGTTGATTCCGCCGGCACGACGCGGCGGTTCGAAGGCGCATCGTCGGCCGTCGTCCATTCCACCAGCCGATAAGGGCGGCCCCACGGGCGCTGCACCGGCATCGATACGCGGCAGTTCTGGACCGGCACCGCATGTTCGCGTTTGAGCATCGTGCGCAAATGCTTGAACACTTTGTCTTCGATCATTGCCGTTTCCGTTATCGGCACCGCGTCGAACACGCGGTTGCCGCGTGAAAGAAAAAAGGCCGCCAATGCTCCGGCGGCTAACAGGGGGTGGTGTTGCCGGATCGTCGCAGGCCAGGATTAAGCCAAACTTAAAAGCCGGAAAAGATCGCCGCAGAAAGACCCCGAATAAGCCGCCAAAAACGCAAATGAAAAGACCCACAAAAAAAGCGCCCGTTTCTGGGCGCCTTCCTTTTCAATTCAAGCAACGGTGATGATCGTCGCGTTCGCGTTCGCGTTCGCGCTTCCGATTCCGATTCCGCTCAAGCCGACAGCAGGCTCCCGCTTCGGAAAGCGGTCGAGCCCGCGATGCGCGCGACCTCCATGCCCGCCGTCGCAAAGCGCATCCTGTGCCGCGCGTAGAGTACCCCCGACGTGCCGCTCTTGATCGTCGCGACCTTGTCGGTGAGCGGATCGATGACATCGGCGATCTCTTGCCCGGCCTCGATCCAGATGCCGGTCGGCGTGCGAAACACGAGCACCCCCGAGATCGGCGCCATGAGCGGTTGACTGCCCGCGAGCGGCGTTGCGGGGAAAGCGAGCGGCGGCATATGCGCGGGCGTGCCATCGATGACGCCACGGTGCGTCAGGTATTCGACGATCGCCTGCGAATCGTGCTCGGCGTACGCATAGGTCACGTCGCTTTGGCCGCGCAGCTCGACGGTGACCGAGATCGATCCGTTGGGAATCGGAAAGCGCTCGCCGTAGCGCGCGCGCAGCTCGGACCAGCAAAAGCTGTGAATCTCGTCGAACGGATTGCCGATCGAATTGAGCGCGAGCAGCGACGCCTTCGCATCGAGATAGCGCGCAAGCGGCTCGACGTCCGGCCAGATGTCGGGGTTCGTATAAAGGTGCATCGCGCCTTCGAAGTCGCAATGCAGATCAAGCACGATGTCGGCATCGTAGGACAGGCGCTGCAACGCAAGGCGCTGCGATTCGAGCTCGGTGCGCGGCGTTTGCTCATCGAGCGCTTCGCGCATTGCCTCTCGCACCGCTTTCAGGTTCGCGTTGGCGTCGCCTGTCAGGCGGCCCTCGATGCTTGGCAGCACGAGTTCGGCCAGATCGTGAAAGCCGCGGTTGAAGTTGCTGGCCGTATTCGCCTCGAAGCGGCCCACCAGGTGGCCGAGCAGATGCTGGTTCAAGCCGATCGGGTTGGGCACCGGCACCACGACGATCTCGCCGCGCAGCTTGCCCGCGGCTTCGAGCGCGCCAAGCTTGCGCCGCAACTCCCACGCGACGAGCATGCCGGGCAGCTCGTCGGCGTGCAGCGACGACTGAACGTAGATTTTCTGTCCGCCGCGGGGGCCGTAATGAAAGCTCGTTATGTGCCGTTCGGTGCCGAGCGTCGGGGAGATCAGCGGATGGTTTTGTGTTTGCATGTTTTTCTTGCGCCGCGGATGGGGCGGTGCGGCAACGGGTAGGGTGGCTTTGAATTGTACGTCGCGCGCGGCGCACAATTCAAAACGAAAAGGCTTGGCAAAACAAAAGGGCTCCGCTTTCGCGGAGCCCTCGAGCGGAAACGCTGCAGCGAAGCGGCGCGGACTCGCCGCGCCACCGGCTATCAGCCGCCGTAAACGTCGAAATCGAAGTACTTCTTCTCGAGCTTCTTGTACGTGCCGTCCTTGATGATGTCGGCGATAGCCTTGTCGATCTTCGTCTTCAGGTCGGCGTCTTCCTTGCGCAGGCCGATGCCGGCGCCATTGCCGAGCGTCTTCGGATCATCGAGATCCTTGCCGACGATCTTGAAGTCCTTGCCGCGGGGCGTCTTCAGGAAGCCGATGTCGGCCTGCACCTTGTCTTGCAAGGCTGCATCAAGACGACCCGAGATCAAGTCACCGTAGACCTGGTCCTGGTTCTGATACGGCACAACTTTCACGTTCTTCGGTGCCCAGTAGGTCTTGGCGTAGGTTTCCTGAATCGTGCCCTGCTCGACACCCACCGACTTGCCTTGGAGCGCTTCCGCCGTCGGCAGGATGCTCGAGCCATTCTTGGCGACGAGCGCCGTCGGCGTATTGAACAGCTTCGACGAGAAGGCGATCTGCTCCGCGCGTTGCGGCGTCATCGACATCGACGAAAGCACGCCGTCGAACTTCTTCGCCTTCAACGCCGGAATCATGCCGTCAAAGTCGTTTTCAACCCAGACGCATTTTGCATTGAGGCGCTTGCAGATTTCATTGCCAAGGTCGATGTCGAAACCGACGAGCTTGCCGTCCGGGGCTTTCGACTCAAACGGAGGGTAGCTCGCATCGACACCGAAACGAATGGTGGACCAGTCTTTCGCTTGCGCGACACCCGCCGACACGGCGAGCATTGCAATGGTCACGGCGGCTAACAGTTTTTTCACGTTGACTCCTGGCAGTGGTTCAATTCAATTGATCTCGATGCGGTATGGCCGCTCCGAGCGCCTCCCTCGCGAGAGGAAAGGAGGCCGATGGTTATCAAGGCCGCCGGCGACGAGCCGGCAGCCCGGCGCACAGCATACCAAGCCAAAATAATGGCCCCCTTAGTAAAACACCGGATGGCCATCAAATGCAACTTTTTGGGATAGCGCACGCTTCGGGGGCCGCTTTTTTAACGCATTGCGAATGCCGCCGTTATCGAACCTTTGCCGAGTCAATTAATTTGGGCACCGAACCTTTCGGTGCCCACAACCTTAAATCCCCCCAATACACAGGTATTTGACGACGACATACTCGTCAATGCCGTAATGCGACCCTTCCCGCCCGATGCCCGACTGCTTGACGCCGCCGAACGGCGCAACTTCGTTCGAGATGGCGCCGGTGTTGATGCCGACGATCCCGTACTCGAGCGCTTCCGCCACGCGCCACACACGGCCGATGTCGCGGCTGAAGAAATAAGCGGCCAGGCCGAACTCGGTGTCGTTGGCGAGGCGTACGACCTCGTCGTCGGACGCGAAACTGAACAGCGGGGCGAGCGGACCGAACGTTTCCTCCTTCGCGACGCGCATCGCCGGCGTGACACCGGTCAGCACGGTCGGCTCGAAAAAGCCGTGGCCGAGCGCATGCCGCTTGCCGCCGGTGGCGACGCGCGCGCCCTTGGCGAGCGCATCCTCGATGTGCGATTCGACTTTCAGCACGGCCGCTTCGTTGATGAGCGGCCCTTGGGTGACGCCGGCTTCCGTGCCGAGGCCCACCTTCAGCTGCTCGACGGCGACCCGCAGTTTCTCCGCGAACGCGTCGTACACGCGCTCATGCACATACAGGCGATTCGCGCAGACGCACGTCTGGCCGCTATTGCGGTACTTCGATGCGATGGCGCCCTCCACCGCGGCGTCGAGATCGGCATCGTCGAACACGATAAACGGTGCGTTGCCGCCTAGCTCGAGCGAGACCTTCTTGACCGTCGGCGCGCATTGCGCCATCAGCAGCCGGCCAACCGCGGTCGATCCCGTGAAGGACAGCTTGCGAACGAGCGCGTTGCCCGTCATCTCCGCGCCGATCGCCTTCGGCTCGCCCGTCACGACGCTCAGCACGCCGGCCGGCACCCCCGCGCGCTCGGCCAGCACGGCGAGCGCCAGCGCCGAGAACGGCGTCGCTTCCGCAGGCTTCACGACAATCGGGCACCCCGCGGCGAGCGCGGGGCCGACCTTGCGCGTGATCATCGCGGCGGGGAAATTCCACGGCGTGATCGCCGCGCACACGCCCACCGGCTCTTTGACAACGACGATACGCTTGTCCGCGGCGGGGCTCGGAATCGTGTCGCCGTAGATGCGCTTCGCTTCCTCGCCGAACCATTCGAGGAACGAGGCCGCGTATTGGATCTCGCCCTTCGCTTCGGCAAGCGGCTTGCCTTGCTCGGCCGTCATGATGCGCGCGAGATCATCGGCGTTCTCGAGCATCAAATCGTGCCACTTTCGCAATACGGCCGCGCGCGCCTTGGCGGGCTGCGCGCGCCAGGCGCCCCAAGCACGCTCGGCCGCTTCGATCGCGCGGCGCGTCTCGGTGGCGCCCATCTTCGGCACCGTGCCGAGCACGCGGCCCGTGGCGGGATTGCGGACTTCGAAAGTCGTGCCGTCGGCCGCGTCTTGCCATTCGCCGGCGATATACGCTTTCGTCTTCAGCAGCGAGGCGTCCTTCAGATCGATCGATTCGAGATTCTGCATATCAACTCCGAGACGTTAAAACCATCATGCCAAGGTGGCCACGCTGTCTTTCAGCGCCGCTTCGAGCAAGCCGAGCGCTTCGTCGAATACCGCGTCCTCTATGGTGAGAGGAAACAGGAAGCGCACCACGTTGCCGTAGGTGCCGCAAATGAGCAGCAGCAGCCCGCGCTCGAGCGCGCGTGCCTGCAAGCGCTTGGCGAAAGCCGGATCCGGCGCGTGCGTGCCTGGATCGAGAAATTCGGCGGCGATCATCGCGCCGGGGCCGCGCACGTCGGCGAGCTGCGGCACCTCGGCCTTCAGCTCGGCAAGCCGCGCTTTCAGCCTCTCGCCGAGCACCGTGGCACGCTCGCACAGGCGTTCGTCGTCGATCACGTCGAGCACCGCGTGTGCCGCCGCGACCGCGAGCGGATTGCCGGCATAGGTGCCGCCGAGGCCGCCAGGAGCGGCCGCGTCCATCACGTCGGCGCGGCCGACGACGCCCGAAAGCGGCATGCCGCCCGCCAGGCTCTTGGCGATCGCCATCAGATCGGGCGCGACATCATAGTGCTCCATCGCGAAGAGCTTGCCCGTGCGCGCGAAACCCGTTTGCACCTCATCGGCGATGAGCAAAATGCCGTGCTGGTCGCATATGCGCCGCAAGCCCGCCACGAAGTCCGCCGGCGCGGGGTAGAAGCCGCCTTCGCCCTGCACCGGCTCGAAGATGATCGCGGCGACGCGCGCCGGCTCGATATCGGCTTTCAGCAGCGTCTCGACGGCGCGCAGCGATTCGGCGGTCGATACGCCGTGCAGCGGATTCGGGAACGGTGCGTGGTACACGTCCGACGGGAACGGACCGAAGCCGATCTTGTACGGCGCGACTTTGCCGGTGAGCGCCATGCCCATCAGCGTGCGGCCGTGAAAGGCACCCGAGAACGCGATGACGCCGGGGCGGCCGGTTGCGGCGCGCGCGATCTTGACGGCGTTTTCGACGGCTTCGGCGCCCGTCGTAAAGAATGCGGTCTTCTTGGCATGCGGGCCCGGCGCGCGCCGATTGATTTTTTCGGCAAGTTCGACGTATGACGCATAGGGCACGACCTGATAAGCCGTATGCGTGAAATGCTCGAGCTGCTCGCGAATCGCCGCGACGACGCGCGGGTGCCGGTGCCCCGTATTCACGACCGCGATGCCGGCCGCGAAATCGATAAAACGGCGGCCCTCGACGTCCCAGAGCTCGGCGTTTTCGGCGCGCTCGGCGTAGAAGTCGCACATCACGCCAACCCCGCGCGGGGTGGCGGCATTTTTTCGGGCCTCAAGTTCGGAATTCGTCATGGTGCGCTCCTCGCGTTGCCGATCAGTGATCGCTATCGACGGCGAGCCTCGGCGGCCCGCCCTGTACGGCGACTATAGCCACCTTTGGCTCTTCGTTTTAGAACCATTTTCGCAAAAATGGGGGAGCCAATCGATGGCTCTTCGGGGGGCGGGGCATGCGCGCAAACGGCCGGCGAAGGCGCGCCGAAAGCGCGTCGAAGGCACGGGAAGGGCGTGTCGAACACAAGTCAAAGGCGAATGAGCACCGCGCCGAGCGTGACGAGCGCGCATGCGGCGATGCGCTGCGTCGTCAATTTCTCGCGCAGGAAGAGCCAGCCGATCAGCACAGCGAAGATCGAGCTCAACTCGCGCAGCGCGGACACCATCGCGATCGGCAGCCAGCGATACGCGAACGCGACAAGCATGTACGCGCTGAGCGCAAGCGTGCCGGCGAGCATGCCTTTGGCCGCTTGGACGCGCGAGGCGAAAAGCCCGCGCAGACTGCCGCGCAAGCGGCGCACGAGCAGGATTTGCGGAACGTTCCAGATCAGGTACACCCAGGCCAGGTAGCTGAACGCGTTGCCGGACGCGCGCACGCCGAGCCCGTCGACGACCGAGTAGCACGCGATCAGAAGCCCCGTCAGCAGCGCATACGGCACGCTTTCGCCCGAAAAGCGCAGGTTGCGCTTGAGCGCGAGCGACATGATCCCGAACGACACGAGTGCGATGCCGGCCGCAGCGAGTGGGTGCAGCGCTTCCCCGGCAAATGCGAGCGCAAGCAAGGCGACGACGAGCGGCGAGAGGCCGCGGGCGATCGGATAGATCTGCCCGAATTCGCCGCTGCGATAGGCGCGGATCAGCGCAAGGCAGTACGCGAACTCGAGCACGGCCGACGCGCCGATGAACGGCCAGCTCGCGGGTGCGGGCAACGGCAGCAGCGCGGCGCCGAGCGCGCCGACGACGAGGTACGGCACGGACATCGTGCCGAGCACCGAGACGCGATCGCCGCTCAGATGCACATTCCAGCTCGCATGCAATAGCGCGGATACGAGCACGAGGGCGATGACGGCGGATTGCATCGGTGCGGTGTGGGGCAGACGCGGATCAAGCGCGCGATTATCTCAGACAAAATTGGCAAGGCGCACGGTCCGCAGGGGCGCAAGCATTCGTGCGCGACGGTACGCTCACGCGGGCAAGCCTTTGGAAAAGGCCGTAAAAAGCCTTGCGAATGACCGCGCCGTGCGTGGTAAACGGCCTATATTGAGTGCATTTCGTTGAGTGCATTCCGTGGTGCCGGTCGCACCGTGTCCGCTTGAGCTCGCGTCCTTCGCGATGACCGCCATCCTCGCCCCCTTGCCCGAGACCACCTTCGCCGAATACGAAGATCTCAAGACGATTCTCGATGCGGACAGCCGGTGCTTCACCGTGCGCGTGGTTTGCGAAGTGAGCGTGCAGGGGCGCACGTTTCCCGTTTGTGTCGCGACGCTTGGCACGGCCGATCCCGAAGCGCCGGCCATCGGCTTTTTTGCCGGCATTCACGGGCTCGAGCGCATCGGCACGCAACTGCTGCTCGACTACATGCGTTCGCTCGCGAGCCGCCTCGAATGGGACGAACTGCTGCGTGCCGAGCTTCAATCGGTGCGGCTCGTGTTCATGCCGATCGTCAACCCCGGCGGCATGTGGGCGATGACGCGGTCCAACCCGAACGGCGTCGACCTCATGCGCAATGCTCCCCAAAACGCCGAGGGCCACGTGCCGTTTCTCGCGGGCGGCCAGCGCATCGGCCCGTGGCTGCCCTGGTATCGCGGCCGGTGCGGTGCGCCAATGGAGAAGGAGGCTTCGACGCTCTTGCGCGTCGTCGAAGAGGAACTGATCTCGCGACCGTTGAGTTTCGCGATCGACTGCCATTCCGGCTACGGCTTTCACGACAGCATCTGGTTTCCCTACGCGAAGTCGACCAGGCACATCGCGCACCTGCCCGAGATGTTTGCGCTGAAGGCGATGTTCGAAGGCGCCCATCCGCACCACGGTTATTGCTTCGAGCCGCAAAGCCTTCAGTACCTGGCGCACGGCGACCTCTGGGATTGCGCTTACGATCGCAGCCGGGCACCGGCGATTTTCCTGCCGATGACGCTCGAGCTCGGCTCGTGGGTCTGGATCAAAAAGAATCCGCTGCAGATCTTGCGGCGCGAGGGCATGTTCAATCCGATCAAGGCGCACCGCACCGAGCGCGTGCTGCGCCGCCATACGAACCTCTTTGACTTCCTCGCCCGCGCGGCCTACGCGTCGCCGCGCTGGCTGCCGCAGGGAGCGGGGCGGCAGGAGCTGCTCAGGCGCGCGATCGAGCACTGGTACAGGAGGCGCCGGACATGAGCGCATGGGTTCTCGTGCGCGGCTTGACGCGCGAAGCGCGGCACTGGGCTCACCTGCCTGAGCCGTTGCGCGCGAGCGGCATCGAAGGGGAGTTCGTCTTCGCCGACTTGCCCGGCACCGGCGCCCATGTGGGCCTGCGCGCGCCGGCGAACGTCGAGGCCATGGTCGAGTTCGTGCGGGCCGATCTCGCGAGCCGCGGCCACGCGCCGCCATACTCGGTCATCGCCATGTCGCTCGGCGCGATGGTCGCGACCGCCTGGGCGCAGCGCGAACCGCGCGAAATCGAGCGCCTGGCCCTGATCAATACGAGCATGCGTCCTTTCAGTTCGCCACTGCAACGCCTGCGCCCGCGCGCATGGCCCGAGCTGCTGTGTGCCGCGGCGCGTTGGCGCGAGAGGCGCGAGGTCGAGGCCGCGATCCACAACCTGACCTGCAATCGGCGCGACACGCGCGACGCCGATCTCGCTGCCTGGATCGCCATCTATCGGGGCGCGCCGGTCACCCGCGCGAACGCGCTCCGGCAACTGTGGGCGGGCGCGCGGTATCGCGCCGGCCGCGCGGCACCGCGTTGTCCGACGCTCATTGTTTCCTCGAGCGCCGATACGCTCGTGCATCCGGCCTGCTCCGCGCACCTTGCGCAGGCCTGGGGCGCGGCGCATGTGGCGCATCCGTGGGCCGGGCACGATCTGCCGCACGACGATGCCGTCTGGCTTGCGCAGGCGATCGCAGCGTGGGCCGGTGATGCGGGGGCCGGCCAACCGGTGCGCGGGCGATCGAGATGCACTCAATGACACCGACCACGAACCGGCGCGCGCGCTTGCCATGCCTTTGTGCACGCGCACAATGTCCGGGGCTTTGCTGTGCCGCCGACAAGCGCATAATCTCGCTCACGCGATCGAGCCGCACATCGCATCTCGCACCGCCAGTCGCGCACCGCGCACCGCTAGGCCGCACGGCGCTAGCCGCGCGCCGCCATTCGCATGCGCGTCGTACATCGTAGTCAAGCATCGCCAATCCAATCGCCCCCTGCCGCGGAGGAGAACATGCTGACGAAGAACGAAGAAGCCGTCGCACACTTGCTCGCCGATGTCGTCGAATACGCCCGCGGCCGATGGCCCGAGGCCGCATTCGCCCCCATCGAATCGTTCCTGCACTTTTACTACGAGCTCGTCGACGCGCAAGACCTGCAAAGCCGCAGCATCGCTGATCTGTACGGCGCCGCGATGGCGCACTGGCAAACGGCGCAGCGGTTCGGCTCGGGCACCGCGGCGCTGCGCGTGTATAACCCCGTGCTCGACGAGCACGGCTGGCATTCCGACCATACCGTCATCGAGATCGTCAATGACGACATGCCGTTCCTCGTCGACTCGGTGACGATGGAGGTGAACCGCTGCGGCCTCACGCTGCATTCGGCGATTCACCCGGTGTTTCGCGTCTGGCGCGACAAGAACGGCGCGATC